>DASSQU010000080.1:0-4605 GCA_035702325.1 Steroidobacteraceae bacterium | reverse complement strand
ACCGGGCCCTGGCGCAGCGCCGTGCCGGTCGAGTCGAAGAGATGAGCGGCCTCGAGCACGATCGTCTCGGGCGCCGGCGCGGGCGTGGCGGCTGCCGCGGCGCGCGCGGACGCCGGCAGCACCGTGACGGCCGCGGCGGTGGCGAGGAGAAGAACGCGGGCATGGTTGTTCCGGGCTTTCATTTGAGGTTTGCTCCCTGGGCTTCGCGGCGGGCGCGCGGCGGCGCGCCTCCGGGCTTCGTTCAGATGGTGTGCTCGACCGCAAAGCGTGCGAGTGCGCTCAGGGCCTGCTTATAAGAGGAGTCGGGCAGCGGGCCGAGCGCCGCCCGGGCTGCATCCGCCTCGGCTTGTGCGCGCCGCGCGGCGTACGCGAGGCCGCCGGTCGACTCGATGGCGTCGATCACCGGTTCGAGCTGCCCGCGGCCGCCCCGCTCGATGGCCTGCCGGATCGCCGCGCGCTGCGCCTCGCTGCCGTGGCGCAGCGCGTGGATGAGCGGCAGCGTGGGTTTCCCCTCGGCGAGATCGTCGCCGAGGTTCTTGCCGCGTTCGCCCGGGTCGGAGCGGTAGTCGAGCACGTCGTCGACCAGCTGATAGGCGGTGCCGAGGTGGCGGCCGTAGGCGGCGAGCGCGCCGCGCACCGCGGGGGCCGCACCCGCGAGCACCGCGGCCACCTCGGCGCCGGCTTCGAAGAGGCGCGCGGTCTTGCGGTAGATCACCTCGAGGTAGCGCTCCTCGGTCGTGTCCGGATCGTGGGCGTTCATGAGCTGCAGCACTTCGCCTTCGGCGATGACGTTGGTGGCGTCCGCCATGATCTCCATCACCGTCTGGGACGCGAGCGCGGCCATCATCTGGAAGGCACGCGAGTAGACGAAGTCTCCGACCAGCACGCTCGCCTGGTTGCCGAACACCTCATTGGCCGTGTGGCGACCGCGGCGCAGCGAGGAGCCGTCGACCACGTCATCGTGCAGCAGCGTCGCGGTGTGGATGAACTCGATGAAGGCCGCGGCCTCGACCGGCGCGGCGCCCTGCTGGCCGCAGGCGCGTGCGGCGAGCACCACCAGCAGCGGGCGCAGCCGCTTGCCGCCGCCGGCGATGATGTGCTCGGCGACCTGGTCGACCAGCGGCACCGCGCTCTTCAGGCGTGCGCGGATGACCCCATCCACCGAGCGGAGGTCCACTTGCACGAGCGCGCGAATCTCATCGAGGCTCATTGCCGGCCACGGCCCTTCCTGCGCCCCCTGACGGCGGCTGCGCGTCGGGGCGGCCGGCGCATCCTATCCGACCGGCAGGCCCGAGGAGAAACGCGCCGCGCCGTCGGGCGCCGCGCACGGTCACCCGGGCGCAAAGCCCGGATAAGTGCCGGTGGCTGTTCGGAAATCGGAGGTTTGACGTTCGAGTGCGGCGGCCAGTAGAATGCGCGGCCTTTCTCCGGACCCCTCCCTCTGCAGCAGCACTGTCATGTACGCGGTCATCGCCACGGGCGGCAAGCAATATCGGGTGACGAAGGACGCGGTGCTGCGGATCGAGCGCCTCGACGCCGAGCCGGGCGCCACGGTCGAGTTCGGCGAGGTGCTGCTCGTCGGGGAGGGTGCCGACGTGAGGGTCGGCAAGCCGACCCTCAAGGGCGGCCGGGTGCTCGCGACGGTGGTGCGCCACGGCAAGGGGCGCAAGGTATCGGTGGTCAAGTTCAAGCGCCGCGCGCATTACCTGCGGCAGAAGAACCACCGCCAGCAGTTCACCGAAGTGAAGGTCACCGACATCAGCGCGGGTTGAGCGATGGCACACAAGAAGGCAGGCGGCAGTACCAAGAACGGGCGCGATTCCCACTCCAAGCGACTCGGGGTGAAGCGCTTCGGCGGCGAGCAGGTGCTCGCCGGCAACATCCTGGTGCGCCAGCGCGGTACCCCGGTGCGTGCCGGCGACAACGTCGGCGTCGGCTCGGATCACACCCTGTTCGCCCGGGTGAGCGGCCGGGTCGAGTTCCGCAAGCGCGGTGCCGGGCAGCACCTGTACGTGAGCGTGCTGCCGGAGAAGGCTTGAGTCGCGCCACCTCGGGCCCGCAGTTTTCCGCGAACACCCCGGCCCGAAGCGCCGGGGTTTTCGTTTGTGCGGCCGCATGCGCGCTGCAGGTGAATTGAGCAGAGTCAGGTCATGAAATTTCTCGACGAGGCACGGGCGCGGGTGCAGGCCGGTAACGGCGGCCGCGGCAGCGCCAGCTTCCGCCGCGAGAAATTCGTGCCCTTCGGCGGGCCGGATGGCGGCGACGGCGGCCACGGCGGCAGCGTCTTTCTGCGCGCGGCCTCGGGCATCAACACGCTGGTGGACTTTCGCATCGAGCGGACCTACCGGGCGGCGCACGGCGAGCCCGGCGGCTCGAACGACTGCAGCGGCCGCAGCGGCGCGGACCTGTACCTGTCCGTACCGATCGGCACCGTGGTGCGCGACGCCGACACCCGCGAGCAGCTCGGCGATCTCACCCGTGACGGCGAGGAGCTGCTGGTCGCGCGCGGCGGCAAGGGTGGCTGGGGCAACCAGCGCTTCAAGTCGAGCACCAACCGGGCGCCGCGCCAGTTCGGCCCGGGCCTTCCGGGCGAGAAGCGCACGCTCGAGCTCGAGCTGCGGCTGATCGCCGACGTCGGTCTGCTCGGGCTGCCCAACGCGGGCAAATCGACGCTCATCCGTGCCGTCTCGGCTGCGCGCCCCAAGGTGGCGGACTATCCCTTTACCACGCTGCATCCGAATCTCGGGGTGGTGGACGTCGGCGCGCACCGCAGCTTCGTGATGGCCGATATCCCCGGACTCATCGAAGGGGCGGCCGAAGGCGCCGGCCTCGGGCACCGCTTCCTGCGGCATCTCGAGCGCACGCGGCTGCTGCTGCACCTGGTCGACATCGCGCCGCCGGACCCGCAGGCCGACCCGGTGCGCGATGCGCGCGCCATCGTGCGCGAGCTGCGCAAGTTCAGCCCGGCGCTGGCGGCCAAGGCCCGCTGGCTCGTTCTCAACAAGCGCGACCTGCTCACCGACGAGGAAGCCGAGCGGCGCGCGCGCGAGATCGTGCGGAGGCTCCGCTACCGCGGGCCGCGCTTCCTGATCTCAGGAGCGACCGGCGCGGGGACGAAAGAGCTGTGCGGGGCGGTTATGAAGCTTTTGGAGCGGGACGCGCGCGCGTCACGGGCGCGCGCATCATCTCCAGCAGGAACTGCCGCCGGGCGGCCGGCCGCAACTTGAGCGGCACGGGCACGACGGCCTTCGGGATCCGGGTCTTTCCATTGACGTTCATCACGGGCCTCATTGCATTGCACGGATGCGGGCCGCCAGGCGGCTCTTGTGCCGCGCGGCCTTGTTGCGGTGGATGATCTGCTTGCCAACCAGCGTGTCGATGACCGGCACGGCCTCCCGATAGATGTTCAGTGCCGCCTGTTTGTTCCCGCTGGCGATCGCGGTGGTCACCTTGCGGACGGCGGTGCGCATGCGTGAGCGCAGCGCCACGTTGCGCGCCCGGTGCTTCTCGGCCTGGTGGGCGGCTTTTTCGGCGGACTTGGTATTGGCCACTAAGTTTAAGCTCGGGATCGACGAGTACCCGGTCGCGGGGGCGGGTAGTCTGCGCACCGGGGCCGGGATTGTCAACGCGCGGCTGCGACCCGCGGGGCGCGGCGCGGCGGCTTCACATAAACTAGCCGGGGACATGCGCGGTGAGCCAAGCGGCGCAGCTTAGTCCTTCAGGATCAGCAGCTTAAGAGGCTCGATGCGGCTCATTCGCGGACACAGGGATCTGCCCCGGCAGCACAGCGGATGCGTCGTGACCATCGGCACCTACGACGGAGTGCACCTCGGGCATCAGGCGCTGCTCGCTCGCGTGCGCGAGCACGCCGCCCGGCTGGGGGAGCCCTCGGTGCTGCTCACCTTCGAGCCCATGCCGCGGGAGTTCCTCGATCCCGGCGATCCACCGCCGCGCCTGACCACCCTGCGCGAGCGGTGGCGGATCGTGAGCCGGGCGGGGCTCGATTACCTGTGGCTGCTGCGCTTCGGCGCAGCTTTGCGTAACCTCTCCGCCGACGCGTTTGCGCAGCTGCTCGCGCGCGAGCTGCGTGCCCGCACGGTGGTGGTCGGCCACGATTTTCGCTTCGGGCGCCACGGCGCGGCGACGGCGCCGGTGCTGGCGGCGGCCGGCGAGAGGCTCGGCTTCACGGTCGAGGTCGTGCCCCCGGTGACGCTCGACGGCGAGCGCATCAGCAGCAGCGCGGTGCGCGCGGCGCTCGCGCGCGGGGACTTCACCCAGGCGCGCCGCTGGCTGGGCCGTCCCTACTCGATGCGCGGCCGGGTGATCCGCGGCGAGCGGCTCGGGCGCGACCTCGGCTTTCCGACCGCGAACCTCGCCCTCGGCCGGGCTCGCTCGCCGGTCGCCGGGATATTCGCGGTGCAGGTGCACGGGGTGGCCGACACGGTGCGCCCCGGCGTCGCGAGCCTCGGCACGCGTCCGACCATCGGCGGCCGCGAGGTGCTGCTCGAGGCGCACGTATTCGATTTCTGCGGCGAGCTCTACGGGCGCGAGATCGAGGTGGAATTCGCCGCCAAGCTGCGCGACGAGCGGCACTTTGCGACGCTC
>DASSQU010000079.1:0-5983 GCA_035702325.1 Steroidobacteraceae bacterium | reverse complement strand
CCTGCTCCATCTCGCGCTCGCGGAAGCCGCGGGTGGTCGAGGCCGGCGAGCCGATCCGCAGCCCGCTGGTCACCATCGGCGGGCGCGGATCGTTGGGCACGGCGTTCTTGTTGACGGTGATGTTGGCTCGACCCAAGGCCGCGTCGGCGTCCTTGCCGGTGATGTTGCGGTCGGCGAGGCTCATGAGGAACAGGTGATTGTCGGTGCCGCCGGAGACGATCTGGTAGCCGCGCGCGGCGAGGCGCGCCGCCATGGCGCGCGCGTTGGCCAGCACCTGGCGCTGGTAGTCGCCGAACTCGGGCTGCAGCGCCTCGAGCAGCGCGACCGCCTGGGCGGCGATCACGTGCATGAGCGGCCCGCCCTGCGTGCCGGGGAACACCATGGAATTGAGCTTCCTGGCGATCTCCTCGTTGGCGCGCGCCAGGATCAGGCCGCCGCGCGGACCGCGCAGCGTCTTGTGGGTGGTGGTGGTCACCACGTCGGCATGCGGCAGCGGGTTCGGATAGATGCCGGCGGCCACCAGACCGGCGACGTGCGCCATGTCGACCACGAAGTAGGCGCCGACGCCGCGGGCGATGGCGGCGAAGCGCGCCCAGTCGACGATGCGCGAGTACGCCGAGAAGCCCGCCACGATCATCTTCGGGCGATGCTCGGCGGCGAGCCGCTCGACCTGCTCGTAGTCGATCTCGCCGGTGTCGGCGCGGATGCCGTACTGCGCGGCGCGGTAGAACTTGCCCGAGAAGTTGACCTTGGCGCCGTGCGTCAGGTGCCCGCCGTGATCGAGGCTCATGCCGAGAATCGTCTCGCCCGGCGGCACCAGGGCGAAGTAGGCCGCGGCGTTCGCCTGCGAGCCGGAGTGCGGCTGCACGTTGGCGTAGTCGGCGCCGAACAGCCGCTTGGCGCGGTCGATGGCCAGCTGCTCGGCGACGTCGACGAACTCGCAGCCGCCGTAGTAGCGCTTGCCGGGATAGCCCTCGGCGTACTTATTGGTGAGCACCGAGCCCTGCGCCGCCAGCACGCGCGGGCTGGCATAGTTCTCCGAGGCAATGAGCTCGACGTGCTCCTCCTGGCGGCGGCGCTCGCCGTCGAGTGCGCGGGCGAGCTCGGGATCGAAGGCTTCGAGGGTATCGGTGGTGCGGAACATGCCGGTGCCTTGGGATCGATGCGCGGGAGGGAGGACTGGGAATTGTACCGGATCGATCCGCGGCCCGCCCTCGCCGAACCGCGCGGGTCCGCCGGGGCCCGCGCGGCGCCTACATGAGATTCTCGACCACCGTGCTCCAGGCCTGCGCCAGGTTGTTGCGATTGTAGCCGCCGCCGCCGAGCGCCAGTACCCGGCCGTGGCCGAGCTCCTCGGCGAGCTCGCGCAGCTCTCGCGCGGCGCGCCCGTGGGAGTGCGGCGAGAGGCGCAGGTGCGTGATCGGGTCGCCCTCCAGGCTGTCGGCGCCACACTGCAGGATGAAGAACTCGGGCGCGAAGCGGCCCAGGTGCGCGGTGACTCGCGGCCATACCTGGTCGAATACCGCGTCGTCGGCCCCCGGCGGCAGCGGCACGTTGAGCTTCATGCCGGCAGCGGCCCCGCGCCCGGTCTCGCCGCTCGCCCCGGTGCCGGGATAGAGGTAGCGCCCGTCCTCGTGCAGGTCGGCGAACACCACCGCCGCGTCGTCCTCGAAAGCGTAGAACACCCCGTCGCCGTGGTGCGCGTCGATGTCGACATAGGCGACGCGCGCGAGGCCCGAGCGCTTGAGCGTCTCGATGACGACCCCGCAGTCGTTGAACACGCAAAAGCCGGCGGCGCGGTCGCGCGCCGCGTGGTGCAGTCCCGCGATCGGCACGAAGGCCCGCCGGCACCCGCCGCGCATGATCGCCTCCATGGCGCTCAAAGACGCGCCGACCACGCCCGCGGCCGCCTCGTAGACGCCGCGGAACGCGGGCGTGTCGCCGGCGTCGAGCAGCCCCGCGCCGCTCGCCGAGCGCTCGCGCACGAACTCGAGGTAGGCGGGACTGTGGAACGAGCGCAGCTCCGCGTCCGAGGCGGTGCGCGGCTCGATGAGCTGCACGCGCTGCTTCAGGCCGCGCGCCTCGAATTCGCGCGTGAAGGCCGCGAGGCGATCGGGACCGAAAGGATGTCCGTCGCCGAAGCTGTACCGCGCGAGCTGCTCGCTCAACACCACCGCCACGCTGGCACTCATGTCCGCTCCGACGCTGCTTCGCGTCCACTCCCCGCAGGATGCGAGACTAACACACCCCGGGCGCGCCTCCCGCGCCCATCCCGCCGCGCGCGGCGGGCCATCGCCAAGCGCGCCGCGCTCGCCCATAATCCTCGCGCGGCGAGCTGCCGCCCCCGGGATTCTCATGGCCCAGTACATCTACACGATGAACCGCGTCTCGAAGGTGGTGCCGCCGAAGCGGGTCATCCTGCGCGACATCAGCCTGTCGTTCTTTCCGGGCGCCAAGATCGGCGTACTGGGGCTCAACGGTGCGGGCAAGTCCTCGCTGCTGAGGATCATGGCCGGGATCGATACCGCCTTCGACGGCGAGGCGCGGCCGCAGAGCGGCATCCGCATCGGCTTCCTGCCCCAGGAGCCCGAGCTCGATCCGGCGCGCGACGTGCGCGCCACGGTGATGGAGGGCCTCGGCGCGACCTTCGCCGAGCTCGCGGAATTCAACCACATCAGCGAGCAGTTCGCCGAGCCGCTTCCCGAGGAACGCATGAATGCGCTGCTCGCGCGCCAGGCGCAGCTGCAGGACGCCATCGACGCCGCCGGCGGCTGGGAGCTCGAGCGCAAGCTGGAGATCGCCGCGGATGCGCTGCGGCTGCCGCCGTGGGAAGCGAGCGTCGCCACGCTCTCGGGCGGCGAGAAGCGGCGGGTGGCGCTGTGCCGGCTGCTGCTCTCGGCGCCCGACATGCTGCTGCTCGATGAGCCGACCAACCATCTCGACGCGGAGTCGATCGCCTGGCTCGAGCGCTACCTCGAGGAGTATCCGAGCACCGTCATCGCCGTGACGCACGACCGCTACTTCCTCGACAACGTCGCCGGGTGGATCCTCGAGCTCGATCGCGGCTACGGCATCCCGTGGCACGGCAACTACTCTTCCTGGCTCGAGCAGAAGGAGCGGCGGCTGGCACTCGAGGAGCGCGAGCAGGAGGCGCTGCGCCGGGCGCTGGCGCACGAGCTCGAGTGGGTGCGGCAGAATCCCCAGGCGCGCCAGGCGAAGAGCAAGGCGCGGCTGCAGCGCTACGAGGAGCTCGCCTCGCGCGAGTTCCAGCAGCGCAACGAGACCAACGAGATCTACATCCCGCCGGGCGAGCGGCTCGGCGATCTGGTGATCGCGGTGGCGGGTCTGCGCAAGGGCTACGGCGAGCGGCTGCTGATCGACGGCCTCGATTTCAACCTGCCGCGCGGCGGCATCGTCGGCATCATCGGCCCCAACGGCGCCGGCAAGACCACGCTGTTCCGCATGCTGATCGGCAGCGAGAAGCCCGACGCGGGCGAGATCCGCATCGGGCCCAGCGTGCGGCTCGCCTACGTCGATCAGTCGCGTCAGGCGCTCGACGACCGCAACAGCGTGTGGCAGGAGATCTCCGGCGGGCTCGACCTCATCAAGGTGGGCGCCTACGAGACGCCTTCGCGCGGCTACGTCGGACGCTTCAACTTCAAGGGCGCGCAGCAGCAGCAGCTGATCGGCGAGCTCTCGGGCGGCGAGCGCAACCGGGTGCACCTCGCCAAGGTGCTGCGCGCCGGCGGCAACGTGCTGCTGCTCGATGAGCCGACCAACGACCTCGACGTCGAGACGCTGCGGGCGCTGGAGGAGGCACTGCTCAACTTCCCCGGCTGCGCCGTGGTCATCTCGCACGACCGCTGGTTCCTCGACCGCATCGCGACCCACATCCTCGCCTTCGAAGGCGACTCGCAGGTGGTGTGGTTCGAGGGCAACTACCAGGAATACGTCGCCGACTACCAGCGGCGCCGCGGCGCCGACGCCATGCAGCCGCACCGCATCAGGTACAAGCCCCTCACCCGCTGAGCGGGCAGCGCAGAGCAGAGCGTGTCGGCGCCGGGCGCAGCGGACTTGGGACTTCCCGCCGGGCGCCACGGCGGGCGCTGGCTCGGTCCGCTCGCGGCGCTGCTGGTGTTCGCCGGCGTGGTGCTCATCCTGCACCACCAGCTCGCGCGGCTGCACGCCCGGGTCGTGCTGGAGCGGCTGCACGCGATCCCGCGGCACCAGGTGCTGGCGGCGCTCGCCTTCGCGGCGGCGAGCTACTGGCTGCTGTCGCTCTACGACCTGCTGGCGCTGCGCTACCTGCGCCGCGTGATCGCCTATCCGCGGATCCTGTTCACCTCGTTCATCGCCTACTCCTTCGGCCACACCCTCGGGTTCGCCCCCTTCACCGGGGGGGCGATCCGCTTTCGCCTGTACGCCACCGCCGGCGTGACCGCGATCGACGTCGCGACCATCGCGGCGTTCTGCAGCTTCTCGCTCGGTATCGGGCTCGCGACCATCGGCGGGCTGTCGCTGTTCTTCTCTCCGGTGCACGCGGCGCGCATCCTGCACCTGCACCACAACTGGTCGCTGCTCGCCGGCACGCTGCTGCTCACCGCGGTCGCCGCTTACGCCGCCTGGGCGTGCCTGGCGCGCGGTGCGCTCGAGCTGCGCGGCTGGGCGCTGCGCCCCCCGGGGCCGGCGATCGGACTCGGCCAGATCGCGCTCTCGGTCGCCGACCTGTCGCTGTCCTCCGCGGTGCTGTGGTCGCTGCTGCCGCCCGAGGCGCACATCTCCTTCGTCACCTTCCTCGGCACCTATGCCGCCGCGGTCATCGCCGGCATCGTCAGCCATGTTCCCGGCGGCGTCGGGGTATTCGAGGCGGTGATCCTGCTGACGCTCCCGGCCGTGCCGCCGGAAGCCCTGCTCGGCTCGCTGCTCGCCTACCGCGGCGTCTACTACCTCGTGCCGCTGGTGTTCGCGACGCTGCTGTTCGGCACCAGAGAGCTCACCGGGCAGCGCCCGGTGCTGCTGCGCGCCCAGCGGCTCGCTTCCGACTACATCGCGCCGGTGGTGCCGCAGATCGCCGGCGCGCTCAGCTTCCTCGCCGGGGCGCTGCTGCTCATCTCCGGGGCGACCCCGGGAGTCGAGGCGCGCCTGCGGTTCCTCGACCGCTTCCTGCCGCTCGCCGTGCTCGAGGTCTCGCACCTCGCCGGCAGCATCATCGGCCTGGGGCTCCTGGTGCTGTCGCGCGCGCTGTTCCGCCGGGTGCAGGGCGCCTATCACATCACCGTGTGGCTGCTCATCGCGGGCATGTTCGCCTCGCTGCTGAAGGGACTCGACTTCGAGGAGGCGATCCTGCTCGCGCTGGTGCTCGGCGTGCTCACGCTGGGGCGGGACGCCTTCTACCGCCCGACCGCGCTGCTCGCCGAGCGCTTCACGCCGGCGTGGATCGCCAGCATCGCCGGCGTGATCGCGCTCGCGGTCTGGATCGGCATCGTCTCCTACCGTCACGTGAGCTACTCGGACGAGCTGTGGTGGACCTTCGCGCTGCACGGCAATGCGCCGCGTATGCTGCGCGCCTCGCTCGCGGTGATCGTGCTCGGCACCGCCTACGTGCTGCTCAACGTGCTGCGTCCGGCGCGGCCCGAGCCCGCGGTCGCCGGACCCGCGGAGCTCGCGCGGGCCCGCGCGCTGATCGAGAAATCCGACGTCACCATCGCCAACGCGGCGCTGACCGGCGACAAGCGGCTGCTGTTCAACGAGGCCGGGGACGCCTTCGTCATGTATCAGACCGCGGGCCGCAGCTGGGTCGCGTTCGGCGACCCGGTCGGCTCGCAGGCCGGCGCCGAGGAGCTGGTCTGGCGGCTGCGCGAGATGTCCGATCGCCACGGCTGCGAGACCGTCTTCTACCAGGCGTGCGGCGAGCGGCTCGCGCTGTACGTCGATCTCGGGCTGGCGGCGCTCAAGATCGGCGAAGAGGCGCGCGTCGCGCTCG
>DASSQU010000078.1:0-11366 GCA_035702325.1 Steroidobacteraceae bacterium | reverse complement strand
CACCGCCTCATCGAGGAGTGCATGATCCTCGCCAATGTCGCCGTGGCCGCGGAGCTCTCCCGGGCGCAGCTGCCGACGCTCTACCGGGTGCACGCGACGCCCGAGGGCGAGAAGCTCGAGCGCCTCGCGGGTGCGCTCGGGGCCCTCGGCATCGATGCACGCCTGCCCGGGACCGTCAGCACGCGCGACCTGCAGGCGATCGCGCGCCGCGTGTCCGACCCCGCGGAACGGGCGTTCGTCGAATCGCTGGTGGTGCGCGCGATGCCGCAGGCGGTCTACCAGCCGGCCAACATCGGCCACTTCGGTCTGGCGCTCACCCACTATGCGCACTTCACCTCGCCGATCCGCCGCTATCCGGACCTGGTGGTGCACCGCACGCTGAAGAGCCTGATCGGGGCGAAGGGTGGCGCGGCGGTGCGCTACGGGGTGAGCGAGCTCGCGGCACTCGGCGAGAGCACCTCGCGGCTCGAGAAGCGCGCCGACGAGGCGGATCGCTACGTGGCGACCTTCCTCAAGTGCACCTGGCTCAAGGAGCGCATCGGGCAGACGTTCCGGGGCCTCATCACCACCGTGGTGGAGTTCGGCTGCTTCGTACAGATCGAGCCGGCCGCGGTCGATGGACTGCTGCACCTCGACAACCTGCGCGACGACGAGTACGTGATGGAGGACCACGGGCACGGCTGGCGCGGCCGGCGAAGCGGACGCCGCCTGCGCGCCGGCAGCCACGTGCGCGTGGTGGTCACCGCCGTCAATCCCATCGAGGGCCTGATCGACCTCGCCCTGGCGGAGGAGGCGTAGGCACGCAGCCGCCCGCTCCCCCGGCGCGACGGCTCCCGCACGATGCACCGATGAGGGCGACTGACACCGTCTACGGGCTGCACGCGGTGCGCATCATGCTGGAGCGCCACCCGCAGCGCGTGCGCACGGTGCACCTCGCGGCGCACCGCGCCGATCCGCACGTACGCGCGATCGAGGAGCTCGCCCGCCGCGCAGGACGTCCGGTGGAACGAGTCGAGGGCCGCGTGCTCTCGCAGCTGCTCGGCGACGTGGCGCACCAGGGAGTGGCCGCCGCCATCAGTCCGCTCGCACCCTGGAGCGAGGACCAGCTGCTCACGGCCGTGCAGGCGGCGGCGCGCGCGCCGCTGCTGCTCGCGCTCGATGGCGTGCAGGATCCGCACAACCTCGGAGCCTGCCTGCGCAGCGCCGACGCCTGCGGAGCGCTCGCGGTGATCGTGCCGCGCGATCGCGCGGCCCAGGTGACGGCCGTGGTGCGCAAGGTCGCGGTGGGCGCGGCCGAGACGGTGCCGGTCGTGGCCGTCACGAACCTGGTGCGCACGCTCAAGCTTCTGAAGGAGGCGGGCCTGTGGGTGATCGGTGCGGATGCCGCCGGTCCGAGGGCGGCACACCAGGTGGATCTCAAGGGCCCGGTGATCCTGGTGCTCGGCGCCGAGGGCCGGGGACTTCGGCAGCTGACGCGTGCTAACTGTGATTTCCTGGTGAGCCTGCCGCGGCTCGGCACGGTCGAGAGCCTCAACGTCTCGGTCGCCGCAGGGATGCTCCTTTACGAGACCGCGCGCCAGCGACACTCCTTTTAGTAGGTCCCCGCGTGACGGGCGGGCGAGCCGGGCCCGGCAGGGCCGCTGCAGCTCAGCTGTCACGGGAGGGAGTGGCTTCAAGTCATTGAAACCCAAGTACCAGTGCGGGCGCGCGCATTGCGGTGGGGGTGCGGTTTCAGTATGCTTCGCGCCCCTTTGCAGCCCAAAGGGCGCCGGAGCGGAACGCGCGCTGCGCGCCGCTGGCGTATCTCCTTGCCGCACCGGCTCAGCAGCCTTCGGTCGGGCGGCTTTATCCGAAAGGAGCGACGATGAGGCATTACGAGATCGTATTTCTCGTGCATCCCGATCAGAGCGAGCAGGTGCCCGCGATGATCGAGCGCTACAAGGGCATGATCGCCACCGGCGGGGGCCGCGTGCACCGGCTGGAAGACTGGGGCCGGCGGCAGCTCGCCTATCCGCTCGCCAAGGTGCACAAGGCCCACTACGTGCTGATGAACATCGAGACGGATCAGAAGACGCTCGATGAGCTCACCGGCGCTTTCCGCTTCAGCGATGCGGTGCTGCGTCACCTGGTGGTGAGCATGGACTCCGCCGTCACCGAGCCCTCGCCGATGGCCAAGGCCGCGGACGAGGAGGGCGAGGGCGGTGGCCGCCGCCGCGAGCGTGCCCGCGAGGAGTCTTCGCCGATCGCCGACGAGGACGAGGGCCCGCCAACCGAAACTGATTCGAGGACCTGAGCCATGGCAATGTCCAGAGGACACGGTGGGGGCGGCGGCAGCCGCTTCTCACGTCGCAAGAAGTTCTGCCGCTTCACCGCCGAGGGCGTCAAGTCGATCGATTACAAGGATCTCGCGACGCTCAAGGGCTACGTCACCGAGACCGGCAAGATCGTGCCGAGCCGTATCACCGGCACCAAGTCCTTCTATCAGCGCCAGCTCGCGGTGGCGATCAAGCGCGCGCGCTTCCTCGCGCTGCTGCCGTACACCGACCAGCACTGAGGAGCGCGCCGATGGAAGTCATCCTGCTGCAGAAGGTCGCCAATCTCGGCAACATCGGCGACCGCGTCAAGGTGCGCTCCGGCTACGGGCGTAATTTCCTGCTGCCCAAGGGCAAGGCCACCCTCGCGACGCCCGACAACATCGCCCGCTTCGAGGCGCGACGCGCCGAGCTCGAGCGCCTCGCGCACGAGCAGCTCACCTCGGCCGCCGATCGCGCCGCTGCCCTGAAGGAGTTCAAGCTGACCATTCCTGCCAAGGCGGGCACCGAGGGGAAGTTGTTCGGCTCGATCGGCACCAGCGATATCGCCGAGGCATGCACCCGCGCCGGCTTCCGGATCGAGCGCAGCGAGGTGCGGCTGCCGCACGGACCGCTGCGTACCGTGGGAGAGCATCTGATCAGTCTGCACCTGCACGCCGACGTGGATGTGCCGGTCGCGGTAGCGGTCGTCCCGGAAGAATAGCGGGAGCTCACCCGGGTGGCCGGTACCGCCAAGGCGCGCGAATCGGGCTCGATCGCGGCGCTCGACGCGCCGGCGCCGCCGCACTCGGTCGAAGCCGAGCAGGCCGTGCTCGGCGGTCTGCTGCTCGACCCGAGCGCGTGGGAGAACGTCGCGGACGTCGTGCGCCAGGCGGACTTCTACCGTCCCGATCACCGGCTGATCTTCGGCGCCATTGCCGCGGTCGCCGGCGAGGGGCGTCCCTGCGACGTGGTGACGGTGTCCGGGCATCTCGAACGCAACGGTCAGCTCGACGCCGCCGGCGGACTCGCCTACCTCGGCGAGATCGCGCGCGATACCCCGACCGCGGCCAACGTGCGCGCCTACGCCCAGATCGTGCGCGAGCGCTCGCTGCTGCGGCAGCTGATTGAGGCCGGCACGCAGATCGCCGCAGCCGTGTACAACAACGACGGGCAGAGCGCGCGCGAGCTGGTCGATCGCGCCGAGCAGCGCGTGTTCGAGATCGCCGAGGGGAGCTTCCGCGGCCTCGAGGGCGCGCGAGCGGTGCGCGAGCTGCTGCCCGCGGTGATCGACCAGATCGACGAATGGCACGCCAATCCCGACAAGCTGCGCGGGCTGCCGACCGGCTTCACCGATTTCGACAAGCTCACCGGCGGGCTCCGCCCCGGAGACCTGGTGATCATTGCCGGGCGCCCCTCGATGGGCAAGACCACGCTCGCCATCAACATGGCCGAGTACGCCGCGGTGCACCCCGGGACGCGCGCCACGGTAGCGGTCTTCAGCATGGAGATGCCTTCCGAGCAGGTGATCACGCGCATGCTGTCATCGGTCGGCGGGGTGCCGCTCTCGAACCTGCGCAGCGGCCGCATCTCGGACGAGGACTGGGTGCGCATCACCGGCGCCACCAGCCAGCTCTCGGAGGCGAAGATCTTCGTCGACGAGACTCCGGCGCTGAATCCCACCGAGCTGCGCGCCCGCGCCCGGCGCATCAAGCGCGAGCACGGCCTGAGTCTCGTCGTGGTCGATTACCTGCAGCTGATGCAGGTGCCGGGTACCCAGGAAAACCGCGCCACGGAGATCGCGGAGATTTCCCGCGGCCTGAAGGCGCTCGCCAAGGAGCTGGCGGTTCCGGTGGTCGCGCTCTCGCAGTTGAACCGCGGAGTCGAGCAACGCGAGCACAAGCGGCCGGTGATGTCGGATCTTCGTGAGAGTGGCGCAATCGAGCAGGACGCCGACATCATCCTGCTCATCTACCGCGACGAGGTCTACGACCGGAACACCACCCGCAAGGGCATCGCGGAGATCGACCTCGTCAAGCACCGCAACGGCGAGATCGGCACTTTCCTGCTCACCTTCCAGGGGCAGTTCACCCGCTTCGCCAACTTCGTGCCCGACTCCTACGCCGAGGGCGTGCTGCGGTGAACCGTCTGATCCGCGCGGTCATCGACACGCGCGCGCTGCGGCACAACCTCACCACCGTCCGCGAGCGCGCCCGCCGCGCCCGGGTCATGGCGGTGGTCAAGGCGAACGCCTACGGCCACGGGCTCGTTCCCACCGCGCTGGCGCTCGCCGCGGCCGATGCTTTCGCGGTGGCGCGCCTCGAGGAAGGCCTGGCGCTGCGCGCCGCCGGTATCACCCAGCCGATCGTGCTGCTCGAGGGGGTGTTCAGCGCCGAGCAACTGCTAGCGGCAGCCCGACACGGCTTCGAGCTGGTGGTGCACGATGCGCTGCAGATCGAGCTGCTCGAGGAGATGAGCGGGGCACACCGCTTCGTGCTGTGGATCAAGATCGACACCGGCATGAACCGCCTCGGGTTAGCGCCGCAGGAATTCGCCGCGGCACTCGCGCGGGTGCAGCGGCTGCAACCGGCGCCGCTCGAGATCCGGCTCCTCACCCACCTCGCCTGCGCCGACGAACGCGACAATCGCAAGACCGAGCAGCAGCTCGCCCGCTTCCAGGCCGCGACCCGGGGGCTCGGCTTTGCCGTGAGCGTCGCCAACTCGGCCGCCATCTTCGGCACGCTGCAGCTGCACTGCGACTGGGTGCGGCCCGGGCTCGCGCTCTACGGCGCCTCGCCGTTCGCCGACTCTCTCGGACAGCAGCTCGGACTCGAGCCGGTGATGAGCCTCGAGACCTCGGTGATCGCGCTGCGGCAGGTCGCCCGCGGCGAGACGGTCGGCTACGGCGGCGCCTGGACGGCGCCGCGCGACTCACGCATCGCCATCGTCGCGGCAGGCTACGGCGACGGCCTGCCGCGCAATCTCCCGGGCGGCACGCCGGTGCTGGTGGCGGGCGAGCGCGCGCCGCTCGTCGGGCGGGTGTCGATGGACATGATCGCGGTGGACGTCTCGGCGCTGCCGGCGCTGCACGTCGGCACACCGGTGGTGCTGTGGGGCCGCGGACTGGCGGTGGAGGAGATCGCGCGTCACGCGGGCACGATCCCGTACGAGCTGCTGTGCAGCGTGAGCCAGCGGGTGCCGATCGAGCTCGGTTAGTTGAGGAAGAAGCCCATCTTGACGCCGGCGAGCTGGATCACGTCGTTGTCGTTCAGCCGGGTCGCCTGCGCGCCGATCGGCGTGCCGTTGAGCAGCGGAAAGTCGTCCGCCTTGCCGCTGTCGACGTGCACGATGTAGTAGGCCTCGGCGCGGCGGGTGATCGCCGCTACCTGCACGCCGGGGCGCCCGAGGGTGGTGAGCGCCTTGCTGAGCTCCACCTCGCGCCCGGCGAACGCGCCGGAAAGCACCTGCAGCTTCGCCTTCTTGACCGCGGCGGCGCCGTCGGCCAGCGCGCGCGTGCGGCCGGTGGCGGTGAGCGCGCCGGAAGCCCGGTCGGCGACCTCGGTCGCGCTGCGCACCTTATCGACCGGTCGCGCAGACGGCTGGATCACCATGGTCTTCTCGAATTCGTCCTGCTGCTCGTCGTCCTCGACGAAGCGCAGCTGGTGATGGCCGACGGTGATCACGTCGCCATGCTGCAGCGCGTGCTTCTTGATGAGCTTGCCGTTGACGTAGGTGCCGTTGGTGCTGTTCAGATCCTCGAGAAAGGAATCGTTGAGGATGTTGATGATGAGGGAGTGATGGCCGCTCACGGCCGCATTGTCGATGCGGATGTCGTTGTCCGGCAGGCGGCCGATCGTGTACCGCTCCTTATTCATGTTGTATTCCGCCATGACCTGACTATCCAGGCTCAAGACCAACCTTGCCATTTGCTAGCCCCTATCGCGTATCAGCCGAACCAACTGAGAATCCTGTCGAAGATCTTGGTGCGGGCCGGGAACGGTTCCACGATGTGCGCCATGACCACCGAGATGTTGTCCCGGCCACCGTTGTCGTTAGCCAGCTGAATCAATTGCTTGGCGACCGTGTCCAGATTAGCACCAAAGGTGTTTATGGTTAAATGGATATCTTCGTCTTCGACCATGTCCGACAGCCCGTCGGAGCACAGGACGAAGATCTCGCCCCGGTTTACCGGTACTTCCTGCACTTCCACCTCGACTTGGGGCTCGACGCCCAGCGCCCGGGTGACGTAGTTCTTGTTGGACGCCCGCTGGGCCTCCTCGGCGGAGTAGAAGCCGCGGTCCACCAGCTCCTGCAGCAGCGAGTGATCGAGGGTGACCTGCTCGAGCTTGTCGCCGCGCTGACGGTAGAGCCGCGAGTCGCCCACGTGGGCGATGGTGACCTTGTTGTCGAAGAACAGCGCCGCGACCACCGTGGTGCCCATGCCCTCGCACTGCGGCTGGGTGCGCGCGGTCTGGTAGATGATCTTGTTGGCGCGGCTGATCGCATCGCGCAGGATGATGTTGGGACGCGACAGGCCGGACTCGCGGTCGGCGACCGACAGATCCTCGCGCTCGACGTGCTCGCGCACCAGGTTGACGATGGTCTTGACGGCGATGCCGCTCGCCACCTCGCCGGCGTTGTAGCCGCCCATGCCGTCGGCGAGCACCAGCAGGCCGATGTCCGGGTCGACTGCAATGGTATCCTCATTGTGCTCTCTGACCTTGCCGGTGTCGGTGAGACCCACGAAGCGCAGCTTGTTGCGCAGGCTCATGCCGCACCCGGAGCGAACTGCCGCCCGCCGACTGTGAAACGCGTCACTTTCCCGTCCCCGCTTGGAGCTGGCATAAGCTAGCATCGCCCACAGGGCAGTCCGAGTGATTGGTCACAAAAGGTGCCATTCGGGGATTTCCCGGGCGCGAATCCTATCTGAAAGTCGACCGACGGCGCATCGATGGCCCGCCTGAATCCGGTGTTCGTCTGCGGCTCCTGCGGGGGCGAGACCCTCAAGTGGCAGGGCCAATGCCCGCTGTGCGGCGAGTGGAACTCGCTCGAAGAGCGCCGCGCGGCGCGCCCGCGCCCCGCGGCGGCGGCGGTGGCGGTCAGCGTCGCCGCAGCAGCGCCCGCGGAGAGCTCGGCCGAGCGCCTTGGGACCGGTCAGGCGGAGCTCGACCGGGTTCTCGGGGGCGGAATCGTGCCCGGTTCGGTGGTGCTGCTCGGCGGCGAGCCCGGGATCGGCAAGTCGACGCTGCTGTTGCAGGTCGCCGCTCAGGTTGCGGCGTCCCGGCCGGTGATCTACGCCAGCGGGGAAGAGTCGGTCGCCCAGGTCGGGCTGCGCGCCCGCCGCCTCGCCCTCGCCGGCGAGGCCCTCGGGGTCGTGGCGGAGACCGACTGCGAGGCCATCCTGGCGCTTGCCGCGGCGCGGCACGCGGCACTGCTGGTCGTCGACTCGATCCAGACGCTGCGTTCGGCGGCCAGTCCCGCCGGCGCCGGTGCGGTGACGCAGCTGCGCGAGTGCACGCTCGAGCTGGTGCGCTTCGCCAAGGCAGGCGGCACGGCGGTCGTCATCGTCGGCCACGTGACCAAGGAGGGCTCGATCGCCGGTCCCAGGCTGCTCGAGCACCTGGTCGATACGGTGTTGTATTTCGAGAGCGAGGCCGGCAGCCGCTATCGTATCGTGCGCGCCACCAAGAACCGCTTCGGGGCGGTGAACGAGCTCGGCTTCTTCGCCATGACCGGTACCGGGCTGCGCGAGGTGCGCAATCCCGCCGCCATCTTCCTCGCGCGTCCGGCCCAGCCGGCCGCCGGCAGTATCGTCACCGTGGCGCGCGACGGCGGGCGGCCGCTGCTGATCGAGCTGCAGGCGCTGGTCGATCGGATGCGCTTCGGCGCGCCGCGGCGCATCGCGCAGGGGCTCGACGCCAACCGCCTCGCGATGCTGCTCGCCGTGCTCAACCGGCACGCCGGGCTGTCGCTGCAGGAGCACGACGTGTTCGTCAACGTCGTGGGCGGCATCCAGATCGGCGAGACCGCCCCGGATCTGCCCCTTGCCATCGCGCTCGCCTCGAGCCTGAATGGCCGCCCGCTGCATCCGCAGCTGCTCGCCTTCGGCGAGCTCGGGCTCGCGGGCGAGCTGCGCCCGGTCGCTTACGGCGACGAGCGGCTGCGCGAAGCCGTCGCCCAGGGATTCAAGGCGGCGGTGGTGCCGCGCGACAACGCGCCGCGCAAGGCGCCCGCCGGCCTCACGGTGCTGGCGGCGGCCAGCGTTGCCGAGGCGCTCGAGGCGGCGTTCTCCTTCGCGCCCGGCCGCGAGCGCCCCTGAGCGCGGGCTCACCGGGTGGCGGGGGCCGCCTCGGCCGCGGACGGGCGCACCCGCACCGTGCGGATGGCGTTATCGGCGATCTGCAGCACTTCGAACTCGTAGCTGCCGACGCGCACCATGGTGCCGGGATCCGGGATGGTCTCGAGGTGCTCGAGCAGCAGGCCGTTCACCGTCTTCGGGCCGCCGGTCGGCAGCTGCCAGGAGAGCGCGCGGTTCAGGGCGCGGATGGTCGCGCTCGCGTTGACGATGAACACCCCCGCCCGCTCGACGTGCACGTCCTTGTGGGTGATGGTGGCCGGATCGCTGGTGAACTCGCCGACGATCTCCTCGAGGATGTCCTCCAGCGTCACCAGTCCCTCGATGTCGCCATACTCGTTCACGACGAAGGCGAAGCGGCGGCGGTTGCGCTGGAAATTCGCCAGCTGCACGTTGAGCGCCGTGCCTTCGGGCACGAAGTAGGATTCGCGCCCGCGGGCGAGCTCGACCAGCCGCTCGCGGCTGAAGGTGCCGCGCACCAGCTCACGGGCGACGCGCTTCATGTGCAGCAGCCCGATGAGGTTGTCGAGCTCGCCCTCGTAGACCGGCAGGCGCGTATGCGGCGTCTGGCGCAGCTGCTCGAGAATGTCGTCCCAGCTTTCGTTTACGTCGATGCCGGAGATTTCCTGGCGCGGGATCATGATGTCGTTGACCGTGATCCGTCCCAGGTCGAGGATCGACAGCAGCATCTGGCGGTGGCGCGCCGGAATCACCGGCGCGGCTTCGATCACCACGGTACGCAGCTCCTCGGCGGAGAGCGCCTGGGTGGTGCGGGCGGTGCGCCCCACGCCGAAGGGGCGCAGCAGCCCGTAGGCCATGCGGTTGGTGAGCCACAGCGCCGGCCGCGCCACCAGCACCAGCACGCGGTAGATCCCGGCGGCGCGCAGCGCCACCCCTTCCGGGTTCGAGGCCGCATAGATCTTCGGGGCGAGCTCGCAGAAGACGATCACCACGATGGTGAGCAGCACCTCGGTGATCGGCACCGCGTAGGCGTAGCCGCTGCGCTGCGCGAGGATGGTGGCGATGGCGGAGGCGAACACGCTCGCCGGGGCGAGGATCACCAGGTTCGCCCCGAGCCACTCGTCCGGCTTGGTGAGCAGCCGCTCCAGCAGCCGCGCGCTCAACTGCCCGGCCTGGGCGCGGTGGCGTATGCGGTAGCGGTTGACCGAGAGCATCGCCGCCTCGGCCCCCGAGGAGAAGGCGGCGACGACGAGCAGCGCGAACAGCGCCAGCTGCGGCAGTGGGGTGGCGAGGACGTTCAAGGCGGCTCTCCCGCTTCAATCCGACCGCACTAGCATAGCGCGGGCGAATTCAGCATCCTGACGGCATGTTCGATCAACTGACCGCGCGGCTCACCCGCACGCTCGAGACGCTGCGCGGGCGCGGCCGGATTACCGAGGACAACATCGCCGCGGCGCTGCGCGAGACGCGCGTCGCGCTGCTCGAAGCCGACGTCGCGCTGGCGCTGGTGCGCAGCTTCATCGAGTCGGTCAGGTCCAAGGCGCTCGGCAGCGAAGTGGCCGCCAGCCTCACTCCCGGGCAGGCCTTCGTCGGCATCTTGCACGATGAGCTCATCGAGCTCATGGGCGGCGCGGGCGCGGGTTTCGCGCTGCGGGCGCAGCCGCCGGTAGTGGTGCTGCTCGCGGGGCTGCAGGGCGCCGGCAAGACCACCACCGCGGCCAAGCTCGCCCGCTGGCTGAACGAGCGCGAGCGCAAGCGTGTGCTGCTCGCGAGCACCGACGTGCGGCGCCCGGCCGCAATGCTGCAGCTCGAGCGGCTCGCCGCCGAGGTGCATGCCGGCTACTTTCCCGCCGCGGCCGGCGCCGCCCCGGTGGCGATTGCCCGCGCCGCGCTCGAGCGGGCGCGCAGCGGCGTCTTCGACGTGCTGATCGTTGACACCGCCGGCCGGCTGCACGTCGACGCGGAGCTGATGCAGGAGGTGCGCGAGATCGACGCCGCGGTGGGCGCCGCCGAGCGGCTGTTCATCGTCGATGCCATGGCGGGCCAGGATGCAGTGAATGCCGCGCGCGCCTTCGGGGCGGCGCTCGATCTGACCGGCATCATTCTCACCAAGGCCGACGGCGATGCCCGCGGCGGTGCGGCACTCTCGGTGCGGCAGGTGACCGGCAAGCCGATCGTGTTCATCGGCGTCGGCGAGAAGACCGCAGCACTCGAGCTGTTCGATCCGCGGCGCATGGCATCGCGCATCCTCGGCATGGGCGACGTGGTGAGCCTGGTCGAGCAGGTCCACCGCCAGGTCGATACCGAGGAGGCGGCCCGGCTCGCGCGCAAGGTCGCCGGGGGCAAGAGCTTCGATCTGGCGGACCTCAGAGGCCAGCTCGAACAGCTGCAGCGGCTGGGGGGCGTCGGGGCGCTGCTCGAGAAGCTGCCCGGCGCGCCGGCGCGGCAGGGCGCGGTGTCCGCCACCCAGGGTGACCGGGACCTGCGCCGCCAGATCGCCATCATCAATTCCATGACGCCCCGCGAGCGACGCAACCCGGCCCTCATCGACGGCTCGCGCCGCCGGCGCATTGCGGCGGGCTCCGGGGTTGAGGTGCAGGACGTGAACCGCCTCCTCAGGCAGTTCCAGCAGATGCAGCGGATGATGAAGACCATGAAAGGCGGGGGCCTCAAGCGCCTCATGGGCGCCCTCAAGGGAGGGCTGCCCCCGGGGTTCCCCGGCCGCTGAGGTGCGAAACTGGCGCAGGATTCGCCGGTTG
>DASSQU010000077.1:0-4299 GCA_035702325.1 Steroidobacteraceae bacterium | reverse complement strand
GAACCGCCGCGGCGACCGCCAGTGCGCGCCCGGCGCACCCGTGTACCAGGCCGGGCAAGTCGGGCGTTACCGGCCTGCGCGCTGTCAGCACGCGCGCCGCTCGTTCGGCGAGCGTCGCGTCGAGGTGCGCGACTCGAGCGCTATGCGCAGCGGCCAGCACGTACAGCAGCCCGGCGATGCCAGCGTGTGCGTCGATCATCCCCGCATCGTCACCAGTGCGTCGAACCCGCAGCCGATCGAGCCGGAAGCGGAATCGCGCTGTCACTATCTCCAATCCTTCGGCGAGGACCGACTCATGCGCCGCCGGCGTGAACAGCGGCGCAGCGGGGTGTTGGCGGCGAGCCCTTCGGCCATGAGCCGTCGAAGCGAGCGCCTCGAGCAGCATCGGGGCGTCGAGCTCGCCCGAGGGTTCATCCGCAAGCGTGCGCGCCAGGTGCTCGATGAGCATGGTGTCGCGCAGCTCCGTCAGCTCCGCGAGGCGTGTTGCAAGCTCGCTCGGCCGGCCGTGCACCACAGCTGCCGGATCGAGTCCCGTCAGCATGAACGCGAGCACGCGCCCACAGGCCTGCCAGTCATCGCGCCGTGTGGGTGCGCGCTGCTCCTGGCTGAGATCGCTGAACCCCGGCGTGCCGAGTCGAAACGCCGGTGTCCGACTGCCCACGACGTGCGCGCACTCCCAGTCGAGAAGGTAGACATAATCGTCATTCCCGATCCACACGTTGCCGGGCGCGACGTCTCGATGAATGACCCCGCGGGCATGCGCTGCGCGCAGGCGGCGAACGAGTTGCGCGGCGTAACACAGCAGGCGGCCTCTCGCCTGCGCCCGCACGCACGCCCATGGGCGGCCCGTGACGAGTTGGTACACGAGCTCGGCGAGCGCCCGGCCCGGCACATAGGCGACGGGCAAATAGCCGATGTCTTCGTCTTCGAAGTACTCGTCCGCGGAGGCGATACCCGCAAGTCCGCGCAGTCGCGCGAGCACCGCGCCCTCGTGCCGGAGCCGCGCGCGGCGATCACGCCCGAGCTCATCAGTGGAGCAATGCGGCCGGGCCTGCTTCAGCACGTAGGCCGCCGGTCCTGTCGCATGACGAAGATCGATGGCGCGCAGCACACTGCCGGCAAGTCCGGGGCGCAGTACATCGGTGACCAAATACCGTCCCGCGAGCAGCCTCGGCGCCGCAGGTCGCGCGGGCGGGTGTGCGGAGGCCGCTGTTGGGAAGGGAATGACGATGCCTTGCGGGCAGCTGAAGGGTACCGGACGGAGATCCGGCATCCAGTTGCCGCGGCCATCGGGGATGAGCTCGGATGGCTCACCGAACCGGTCGCGCACGATCCGGGGGCGCACGGAGCCGTAGCGCGCGTAGACCGCTTCACCGAGATGCAGATCGGTCGCTACACCCGGGCCGACGATTCCGCGCGTGCGCTCGATGAGCTCGCGGGCCAGGGCGACAGCCTCGCTGTCGTTGCGCGGATAAACTGTGATGACCTTGCCGATCTGTGCTTCGCCGAAATTGCCGGCGCTCAGCTGCACGATCGCGTCGCGCTCGGCCGCTATCTTGAAATGCGCGCCATGACGCGCCAGGCAGGGCAGTACCCGCTCGAACAACTGATCGACACCAGTGACAGTCGCCGATACGTGCAGCTTCCAGCCCGCCGCGCGCCTCGGCTTGCCCACCATGAGCCACGGATCTTTCCGCTGCGGGGTGACTCCGAGTGCGCGCAGGCGGGTCGCGAATTCGTCCGCGCCGGCGTCGGTTACACGTGCCGGCATGCTGGGACGCCTGTTAGATTTGACGGATCGGTCGAGTGTGGCACTTGCGCGGTATCAGCCGCGTTCATGCGCTGAACCCCTATTTAACTGGTCTTCGTCTTCGTGGCGCCGGGACAGTAAGGCGGCCTGGTGGCTCCGGCACAGTAAGGCGGCCTGGTGGCTCCGGCACAGTGCCCCGTCCCTTTGGCACACAGACCCTTCTGTGTCCCTCCGTAACAAAATGCGATCGGGTACCCGTCCTCGGGCTTGGCAATATATTCCAGGAAGTCGAACGTAGCTTTGGAGATAGTTTTGCGGGCCGCCTTGCTCTTAAGCAGTTTTTTGATTTTCTCCGGGTGGAAGACGATTTCTCTGATGACCCCGGGGTTCTTCTGGAGCGCCTTGAGCAGCTCATCGAAGCCTGAATCATTCTTGTTCATGGCTTTGCCCCCTTTTTCCGGTTTGCAAGACCGGAACCGTAGCTTGACTCCAGTCTAGGTCCGTACGCCGCATGTGTCCAACCGCAGATGGACCCAACTGAATCACCGGCCGAATCCGAGCCTGCTGCGCAAGGCCGCAAACCTCGGGTCAGCGTGTAAGGAGCTGAAGCCTGGCTCAGGCGTGCAGGCGAGGCTCGCCGCAAACTCAGGCTGGTGTTGCTCGACTGCGCGCTGCAGCCACTGGAACGCAGGCTCGATCTGGTTGCGATACGCGTACGCAAGTCCGGCCAGCCCCGGCAGGGTCCGGCCGTATTGTGTGCGTAGCCTGATGATCGCTTGGTCGGATGCTTCGCGGCGGCCCAAATCAGCCTCGACGCTTGCGAGCCCCGCAAGACGCGCTGACTCGTCGGGCTCCAGCGTCAGGACCTCGATCGCGGCCGCTGCGTCGCCGCGGGCCGCGAGCGCCCGCGCGAGCAGAGCGTGGGCCCCGGGATATTTGGGGTTCTCTGCGATCGTCTGCCTGACGATCCCCTCGGCATTCGCGTACTCGCCTCCGCAGAGATGACTTTGCGCCAGGACGAACTTGGTGCCGACGCTGAGCGGATCCCGCTGCAGCCGCTCGTGCTCCAGCCGCATCGCTTCCTCCCAGTGCCCCGCGCTGCGCGCCAGCTCCCCGCGTGCCGTCAGCAACCTCAGATTTGCCGGATCGAGGGCATCGGCACGTGCGATGCTGCGCTGCGCCCCCGCCCAGTCAAGCTGGCTCATCTGCAGCCATGCCAAAAAGATGTACGCGTCACTGGAATTCCTGTCGAGAGTGAGTGCCTGGTCGTAGGCGGCGCGCGCTCTGGGGACGGCTGTCTCCGCGGCGATCCTGCCCATCAGCATCGAGTCGTACCACCAGCTCCCTAATTTGGCCCAGGCGTCCGCGTAGCCAGGGTCCTTCTGCAGCGCGGCCTCGAGCAGTTCACGCTCGTCGTCCGTGGCAACCTGCTGTCGCCAAACGTGATCCGCCTGCAGCAGAAGCCGGAATGCTTCGAGCGAGCGCGTTGACGGCACGGCAGGAGCCGGAGTGTCGATAAGGCTCCCGCGGAGATCGGTAGCGACTGCGCGTGCGATGTCCTCTTCCAACTTCAGGATCTCGTTGCCGCTGCGGTCAAAGACCTGCGACCACAGCTCGAAGCCGTCCGCGGCGCGGATCAAGCGGCTGCTGACACGCAGCTGCCCGGTGGAGCCGCGCACCGTGCCTTCGAGGAGGTATTGAACATGGAGGCGTCGTGCAAGCGTCGGCGCGTCCTGTTTGCTGTCCTTCACCGCGAAACTCGAGGTCTGTCCGGTCACTGACAGCCCCGGGAACAGCGTCAGCCGATCGATCAGCGCCGCCGTAAGGCCGTCGGCAAAATACTGCTGCTCGTGTCCTGTGCTGAGATCCAGCAATGGCAGCACGGCGATGGATTTCGGAGAGACCGCGGTCGGTTGGGCGTCAGAGGCTACGGACTGAACCACTACGGAGCGCTTGGAGATCCACAGCCTGTCGAGGGCCAGGTAGGTCAGGCCGAGAGCAGCGACTGTAGCGATGGTGGCGGCTCCAAGAACCGCATGATGGCGAGCGGGGGGCGCTTTGTCGGTCACAAGCCCACCGAGGAGCTTCTCCACCGATGCGGTCCGCGCCTCACGGTCAAAGGCGAGCGCCTGGGCGAGCGCCGCATTCTGTTCCCGTGTCAGCCCCTGCAGCGGCGGCACCCTGGCGCCGGTTTCCCGCGCCTGGAGCGCGGTGAGGTCGCCGAATGGGCGCTCTCCGCAGAGCATCTCGTAGATCACGCAGGCGAAGGAGTAAATGTCATCGCGCCGGTCCGCCTCCTTCCCCTCGAGCATTTCGCAGCTGGCGTAGGCGGGGGTGAGCGCGCGCGACTTGGAGGGGGCGTGTAGCAGCGGACCGCGCGATACCCGCGCAATACCGAAGTCGAGCAGTTTGGTCCTGCCCGAGGTTGTCACAAACACATTCGCCGGCTTCAAATCGCTATGGATCACGTTGTGATCGTGCGCGTTGCCCAGCGCAGCACCCACATCCTCGATGAGCGGCCACGCGTGGCTGAAAGACATGCCGCGGCC
>DASSQU010000076.1:0-6992 GCA_035702325.1 Steroidobacteraceae bacterium | reverse complement strand
AGCCCCGCCGGCGCGAACTGCAACGGCAACACCTTCCCCGGCGTGTACGACGCCATGGGGCGCTACCTGTTCGCGGAAATCCAGGCGAATTTCTAACAGCAGCTGCGAGACTGAAAGACACGGCGGACCTTCGGGTCCGCCGTTTTTTTTGCCTCAGTGCAGGCGGCGCGCGCGGTGGCGTCGCCTGGAGGGCGTCTCCAGGATGAACGACCCGAGCGCCGCACGCCGGATCGTCACGGTGTCGCCGATCGCCAGCAGCGGGTCGGAGGTGTCGAACTCCCACACCTGGCCGTCCTTGAGCGTGACGGTCGGGCGGCCGCCGGCGCTCGTTCCCATGGCGGTCACCACTTCGGTGAGCGACTGCGCCGCAGGAGGCGCGGTGGGGTGCTCCGCCGAGTAGAGCCCGAAGGATTCCTTCGGAGGACTCGCAGCGGAGCCTGGCGCAGCTGCCGGGGGGCTTGCCGGCGGCGCGGCCACCGCCGGCGCGGCGGTGACCGCCACCGGGGCCGCCTCGGCCCGGCCTGCGAGCCGGTCGTAGCAGGCGAGGCGCTCCGCGGCCGCGTCGATGGCTGCACAGGCGTGCAGTCCCGCCTCCGGACGCACAGGCGTCTGCGCCGCGGCTCCGGTCACCACTGCGGGCACGAGCGCTGCGGCCAGCCGCAAGTACCTCATGGTGGCCCGCATGGCGCCCCGTAGTAGCTCGCGACCGCCTCGGTGGCGGCGCGCGTCAGATCCCGTTCCGCAGGGGTCAGAAAGGGGTTCCAGACGTCGAAGATCAGGATCGCCCGCGGAGTATCCGAGTCGTTCCATGCCTCGTGCTCGATCGTGTCGTCGAACGCCCATGCCCGCCCCGGCACCCACTCGCGCGTCTCGCCGCCGACGCGAAACCCGCACCCCGGGGGAATGATGAGCGGCAGATGGACGATGGCTCGCGTGTTCGTGACGCCGGTGTGCGGCGGGATGCGCGTGTGCGGCTCGAGGATCGAGAAGTATGCGGTGGGAGCACGCCCCGCCACCTCGCACTGCGGGACTGCCTTGAGCGCTTCGGCGGTCCGCGGGCAGCGCGCCAGGTGCGCCGGTTGCGGTACGCTCTGGTTCCACAGGAAGTACGCGCTCCAGCGGCGCGACCTGTTGAGTTCCTTCCACTGATCGAGCGGCACGCCCTCGGGATAGGCGATATAGGGCTCGAGGCCCTCGCGATCGGAGATCAGCACCGACATGAGCTCGGCGCGGATAGCGTCGGCGGCCGCCTCGATGCTCTCGAACCAGGGAAACTCGCCGCGCTCGAAGAACTCGACCGCGGGAATCTCCGGGAAGTACATGAATGTCGGCCGCGGGTCATAGCGGCGGCGACGGGCGGTGAACAGCTCGACGCAATGCTCGACGCGCCGGTAGGCGCCGCCGCCGTGACGCGCGCGCACCGGTGCGAGCCGCTCCTCGATGACCGAGGCTAGCGCCGCGTCGTCCGCGGCGATGATCGCGCGCGCATGCTCGAGCAGCTCCTGCACCGTCTCGGGCGGTGTTGCGCCGGCGGGTATCGTCGCAAGCGCGTTGCGATACGTCCGGGCGGCGTTGCGCGGATCGCCACGCTGCTCGATGAACGCGCCCTTCTGCAGCAGGGCGGACAGGTGCCGCGGCTCGAGTGCGAGCGCCCGCTCGATTGCCTCGAGCTCCTGCGGCAGGTTGAGCGCATGCAGGCTGGAGGCGAGGTTCGACCACAGCGCCGGCGCCGAAGGATCGGCGCGGGTGGCGCGCTCGAAGAGCTCGCGGGCGCGGGCCGGCTCGCCCCGTTCCATCATCGCGAGCCCGAGCTCGTTCAGCACCGCGGGGTGCGTCGGCGCGGCCTGCGCCGCGCGCGCGAGCAGCTGATCGGCCTCGGCGCGGCGTCCCCCGGCGCGCGCCGCCCGGAACGCGTGGATCATCTGCAGCACCGCCGCAGAGTCCGCTGGCGTAGCATTGCCGGTACTCAAAGGCCATCCTCTATTGGAAAGCGGGGCGGTGGATTCTACCGTGACAGCCCGATCTCTCGCAGAAACTCCGTGCGGCGCGCGCGCACTCGATCTCGAGCTGATGCGGATCGCGGCGCTCCTGGAGAGCGACCCGGGCGCAGCGCTCCGCGGGGCGCTGCGGCTTCTCGGGGAGCACCCCGGGAACCGCGAAGCGATTCTGCTGCTCGCCACCGCCAGGGGACGCACGGGCGATCCGCAGGCGGCGAGCGAGGCGCTGCGCGCACTCGTCGCGGCCGAACCGCGCTCCGCGGTGCTGCACCTGGAGCTCGGACGGGCACTGCTCGCCCAGGGCGACACCACGCAGGCGCTCACCGCCTTCACGAGCGCCGTGCGGCTCGAACCGCATCTCGCGGAAGCCTGGCGCGAGCTGTCGGGCGTGCACGCGGCGCGGGGCGAGTCCGGCGACTGCGATGCGGCCTACGCGCGCTTCACCGAGCTCGCGCAGCCTGAGTCCCATCTGGCCGAAGCCGCCGCCGCGCTCGCTCAGGAGCGCTTCGCGGACACCGAGTCGCTGCTGAAGCGCGAGCTCGCACGCGCTCCGCAGGATGTGGCGGCGCTGCGGTTGCTGGCGGAGGTGGCCGCGGCTCGTGAGGATTACCCGCTCGCCGAGCAGCTGCTCGGCGAGTGCCTGCGGCTGGCCCCGGGCTACGCCCGCGCGCGCTTCGAGCTGGCCCGCGTCCTGCACGAGCAGCAGAAGGCGGAGCCGATGCTGCCGCTGCTCGAGCGGCTGCTCGCGCAGGATCCGGGCAACATGCGCTACCGCATCCTCCAGGCAGCCGCCTACGGCCTGCTGGGCCGCACAGACCGCGCGACCGAGCTGCTGACTGCGGTGCTCGCAGACTTTCCGGACAACGAGGCGGTCTGGCTCGCCTACGGGCATGCCCAGCGGGCCGCGGGTCGTCTCGGGGAGGCAATCGTGGGCTACCGACGGTGCCTCGAGCTGCGACCCGGGTTCGGCGAGGCCTGGTTCAGCCTGGCGAACCTCAAGACGTATCGATTCACCACCGCCGAGGTCGCGGCGATGCGCGGGCAGCTCGCGCGGGAGGACCTGCACGGCGGGGATCGCCTGCACTTCGAGTTCGCCCTCGGCAAGGCCCTCGAGGACGCGGGTGAGTTCGCCGAGTCCTTCACGCACTATGCGCGCGGCAACGCCCGGCGCCGCGCTGCGGTGCGCTATGACCCGCACCGGATCAGCAGCCTCGTGCAACGGAGCCGGGACCTCTATACGCCCGAGTTCATGGCGGCGCGTGCCGGCTGCGGCTCACCCGCCGCCGACCCGATCTTCGTCGTCGGCCTGCCGCGCTCGGGCTCGACGCTCATCGAGCAGATCCTCGCCAGCCATTCCCAGGTGGAAGGCACACGCGAGCTGACCGATGTCGTCGGTTTCGCGCTCGAGCTCAGCGCCCGCAGCGAGAAGACAGCGCCGCCCGCCTATCCGCGCGCCGTGGCGTCCCTCAGCTGCGAGCAGCTCACCGCCCTCGGTGAGCGCTACCTCGCGCAGACCCGCCCTTACCGGCTCCTCGGCAGACCCCGCTTCATCGACAAGGCGCCGATCAACTTCCTGCACATCGGCCTCATCCATCTGATGCTGCCCAATGCCCGCATCATCGACGCCCGCCGCGCGCCGCTCGCCTGCTGTTTCGCGAACTTCAAGCAGCACTTCCAGAAAGGAGTCTGGTTCACCTACAGCCTCGAGGATCTGGGGCAGTTCTACCGCGACTACGTGGCGCTCATGGCGCACTTCGACGCGGTGCTTCCCGGGCGCGTCCACCGCGTGCAGTACGAGGATCTGGTAGGCGACCTCGAGGGAGAGGTGCGCCGGCTCCTGGACTACTGCGGTCTGCCGTTCGAGGAACGCTGCCTGCGCTTCTACGAGACCCGGCGCGTCGTGCAGACCGCGAGCTCCGAGCAGGTGCGCCAGCCGCTCTACCCGGAGGGAGTCGACCAGTGGCGCAACTACGAGCCGTGGCTCGGCCCGCTCAAGGAGGCGCTCGGAGAGCTGGCGGGGCCGCGGCACGCCGGCGGCAGCTCCCCCGCCCGCCGCTAGCCTCGGGCCAGGTCCTTGAGAGTCTCGCACTGGGAGACCTACTACCGCGGCGGGGCCATCGCCGCCTGCCCGACTGGCCCGGATCAGGGCTATACGCTCGAGCTGCGCGACACCTGGAGCGAGCTCTTCTCACGGCTCGCGAGCGGTTCCGCGGTGCTCGACATCGGCACCGGCAACGGTGCAATCCCTCTCATCGCGCGCCAGACGGCCGAGGTACTCGGGCGGACCCTGGAGATCCACGGGGTGGATCTCGCGCGCATCAATCCGCCCCGCGACGTGGCCGGCGGTGCGCAACTGTTCGCGGGGATCACCTTCCACCCCGGCATCGCCGCCGAGAGCCTGCCGTTCGCAGCGGCCAGCTTCGCGGCCGTAACCGGGCAGTATGCCCTCGAGTATACCGACGTGCCCCGCTGCCTGGCCGAAGTCATGCGCGTGTTGAAGCCGGACTGTGAAGCGCGGTTCGTCATACATCACGCCGAGTCCATCGTCGTGCAGCGCGCGCGCGCTTCCCTGAAGCACGCCGACGTGGTGCTCAATCGCCTCAAGATCTATCGCCTGCTGAGGAAATTCCTCGAAGCAGAACGGCATGCGAGCGCCGCCGCGAGCCGCAGCTGGGGGGAACTGTCCGCCGCCATGGCGAGCCTGCGCGAGATCGGCCGTGCCGACCCCAACCGCGTGACGGACGTCACTCTCGATGCGGTGCCCAAGCTCCTGGGTGTGCGTGCCCGGCTGGCACCGGCCGAGCTCGCTCGCCAGGTCAACTCCGTGGAAGGCGAGCTGCGCGACGCCGTACGCCGCAACAACGACCTGATCGCAGTAGCAGCGTCCGAAGCCATGATCGGGACGATTGCACAGCGCGCGCGCGCGGTGGGGTTCACCGACGTCGCCTACCAGCCCCTCTGGCACGCAAAACAGGCGCTGGTGGCGTGGCACCTGCGCATGCACAAGCCGGCTTGAGCCGCTCCTCACCGCACGCCGCATCAGCCCGCAACGCCGCGCTCGCAGGAGCGCTGCCAGTCCTGGGGTCTCGCCCCCGGGTTGTGCCAGCCGCAGGGGCCCTCGAGGAGCTGCTCGGCCTGCGGCGGCCCCCAGCTGCCGGGCGTGTACTCGTAAGGGGCGCCGCCCGCCTTGAGCAGCGGATCGACGACCGCCCACGCGGCCTCCACCTCGTCCTCGCGCGCGAAGTGGGTCGTGTCGCCGATGAGCGCGGCGCTGATCAGCAGCTCGTAGGGACCCATGTCGTCGCACTGCTGCTGCGCCACGAAGAGCTCCAGGTCCTGACCGGTCATCACCGGGCCCGGCCGCTTGGCGTGCGCGCCGAGCGCGATCGCCACATCGGGGCCGACGCGGAAGCGCACGTGGTTCGGCTGCTCGGGACCTAAGTCGCCGAAGATCTGCGCCGGCGGCGCGCGCAGCTCCACCACCACTTCGGTCGCGGTCACCGGCAGGCACTTCCCGGCGCGCAAGTAGAACGGCACGCCGCTCCAGCGCCAGGAGTCGATGTGCAGCGCGAGCGCCGCGTAAGTCTCGACGCGCGAGTCGCCCGCGACACCGGGCTCCTTGCGATAGCCGGCGAACTGCCCGCGCACCAGCTGCGCGAGCTGCGCCGGCCGGATCGCGCGCAGCACCTTGACCTTCTCGTCGCGCAGCGACTCGCCCTCGGTATTGACCGGCGGCTCCATGGTGAGCAGCGTCACGATCTGCATCAGATGGTTCTGCACCACGTCGCGGATCGCCCCGGCCTCCTCGTAGAAGCGTCCGCGGCCCGCCAGCCCGATCGACTCGGCCATGGTGATCTGCACGCCGGCGACGTAGTTGCGGTTCCAGATCGGCTCGAGAAACGAGTTGGCGAAGCGGAAGTACAGGATGTTCTGCACCGCCTCCTTGCCGAGATAATGGTCGATGCGAAAAATGCTGGACTCGGGAAAGTGCCCGTGCAGCGTCTCATTCAGCGCGCGCGCCGAGGCGAGATCGCGCCCGAAGGGCTTCTCGACCACGATGCGCGCGTCCTGCGCGCCGCGCACGCCGGAGAGGTGCCCGGCGACCACCGCGAACATGCTGGGAGGAATCGCCAGGTAGTGCAGCGGCCGCCGCACTTCGGCGAGCGTGCGGCGCAGCGCCTCGAATGTCGCACCGTCGTTGTAATCGCCGTCCACGTAGCGCAGCAGCTCGAGGAGGCGTGCGATCACTGCCTCGTCGGCGTCCGGCACGAAATCCCTGACGCTCTGGCGGACCCGCGCGGCATACTGCTCGGACTTCCACCCCGCGCGCGCCACCCCGATCACCGGTACGCCGAGCACGCCGCGCCGCACCAGCTGGTAGAGCGCCGGGTGGATCTTGCGGTAGCACAGATCCCCGCTGGCGCCGAACAGCACCACGGCATCGCAGTCACGGCGTTCCATGATGAAGGCTCCTTGGTGCGCGTCTCACGGCGCCTTTTCGCGGTGGCCCCCGAAGCCCAGTCGCATCGCCGACAGCAGTTTGTCGGCGAATTCCCCGCGGCCGCGCGAGTCGAAGCGCGAGTAGAGCGCCGCCGACAGCACGTACGCCGGCACGCCCACCTCGATCGCCGCCTGCACGGTCCAGCGCCCCTCGCCCGAGTCGGATACGCGCCCGGCGAACTGCGCCAGCCCGGGGTCCCTGGCGAGGGCGGCTGCCGTGAGATCGAGCAGCCGCGAGGAGATGATGCTGCCGTGGCGCCACAGTTCCGCGATCGCCGCCATGTCGAGCTGATACTGGAACAGGCGCGGGTCGGCGAGCGGCGCCGTCTCCGCGTCCGCCGCGCCGCTGCCACGTCCGGCGTCGGCGTGCGCCAGCAGGTTCAGCCCCTCCGCATAGGCGGCCATCAGACCGTACTCGATGCCGTTGTGCACCATCTTGACGAAGTGGCCGGCGCCGGAAGGGCCGCAATGCAGAAAGCCATTCTCGGGCGCCAG
>DASSQU010000075.1:0-3276 GCA_035702325.1 Steroidobacteraceae bacterium | reverse complement strand
GACGAGACCGGCATCTCGGAGGATCCCGACGTGCGCTTCGAGGTGGCGAAGAAGATCGTGCGCCGTGCCGCCGACTACGGCATTCCGGCCTGCGACGTGGTGGTCGATCCGCTGGTCATGCCCATCGGCGCGATCAACCAGGCGGGCCGGCAGGTGATGCATCTGCTGCGGCGCCTCAAGCACGAGCTCAAGGTGAACACCACCTGCGGCGCCTCCAACGTGAGCTTCGGCCTGCCGGCGCGCGAGGGCATCAGCGCCACCTTCCTCACGATGGCGATCGGCGCCGGCCTCACCTCCGCGATCATGAATCCGATGCACCTCGAGATCGTCAAAGCCTGCATGGCCGCCGACGTCATGATGGGCCACGACCCCGACTGTGCGCGCTGGATCCGGAAGTTCCGCGACCTGCCGCCCGCGCAGGCCGCCGGCAGCCCGGCGCACCCCGCCACGGCCACCGCCGCCCCGGCCGCGCCCCGCGGCCGCCGCGAGGGCGGACACCGGCGGCGCATCACGAGCTGATGGGCCACGAAGATCCGCTGGTCGTCTTCACGCCCTCCGGCAAGCGCGGGCGCTTCCCGGTCGGCACCGCGTTGCTGCAGGCGGCGCGCAGCCTCGGGGTAGACGTCGACTCGGTGTGCGGTGGACGGGCGCTGTGCGGGCGCTGCCAGGTGCTGGTGATGGAGGGAGACTTCCCCAAGCACGGCGTGAGCTCGAGCGCCGGGCACCTCTCGCCGCTCGGCGCCGCCGAGCAGGGCTTCGCCCAGCGCCGCCCGCTGCCCGCCGGGCACCGCCTCTCCTGCTCGGCGCAGATCCGCGGCGATCTGGTCATCGATGTGCCGCCCGCAAGCCAGGTGCACCGCCAGGTGGTGCGCAAGGCGGCCGAGGCGCGCGCCATCACGCTCGATCCGGTCGTGCACCTGCACTACGTCGAGGTGCGCCAGCCCGACATGCACGATCCGGCGGGCGACCTGCAGCGGCTGCTGGAGGCGCTGCACCGCGAGTGGGAGTTCGGCCCGCTGCGCTGCGACCTCGCGGTGCTGCAGCAGCTGCAGGCGGCGCTGCGCACGGGCGAGTGGCGGGTCACGGTCGCGGTGCACGCCGGCTCGCAGCTGATCGGCGTGTGGCCCGGCTTCCACGAGCGCGTCTACGGCCTCGCGGTGGACATCGGCTCGACCACGATCGCCGCGCACCTGTGCGATCTCGAGAGCGGCGAAGTGGCGGCCTCGAGCGGCGTCATGAACCCGCAGATCCGCTTCGGCGAGGACCTCATGAGCCGCGTGTCCTACGCCATGATGAACCCGGGCGGGGCGCAGCAGATGACCGCGGCGGTGCGCGGCGCGCTCAACGCGCTCACCGCCGAGGTGGCGGCGGCGGCGCGGATCCCGGTCACCGACATCCTCGAGCTCACCGTGGTCGGCAATCCCATCATGCATCACCTGCTGCTCGGCATCGACCCGGTGGAGCTCGGCGGCGCGCCTTTCGCGCTCGCCACCGACTCGGCCCTCGGTCTGCACGCCGCGGAGCTCGGCCTCACGCTCCATCCCGGAGCGCGGGTCTACACCCTGCCGTGCATCGCCGGCCACGTCGGGGCCGACGCCGCCGGCGTCATCCTCGCGGAGCGTCCGGATCTATCCGACAAGCTGTCGCTGCTGGTCGACGTCGGCACCAACGCCGAGATCGTGCTCGGCAACCGCGCGCGGCTGCTCGCCTGCTCGAGCCCCACGGGGCCCGCCTTCGAGGGTGCGCAGATCAGCTGCGGCCAGCGCGCCGCGCCCGGCGCCGTCGAGCGCGTGCGCATCGACCCCGCCACTCTCGAGGCGCGCTTCAAGGTCATCGGTTCGGACCTCTGGTCCGATGAGCCGGGCTTTGCCGCGGCGGTCGAATCCAGCGGCGTCACCGGCATCTGCGGCTCGGGGATCATCGAGGTCATCGCCGAGATGTACCTCGCCGGCATCATCAGCCAGGACGGCGTCATCGACGGGTCGCTCGGCGCGCGCAGCGGGCGCATCGTGCCGACCGGGCGCACCTTCGCCTACGTCGTGCACCGCGGGGCGGTGCCGCTCACCGTCACGCAGAACGACGTGCGCGCCATCCAGCTCGCCAAGGCGGCGCTGCGCGCCGGGGTGCAGCTGCTCATGGATCACCTCGGCGTCGATCATGTGGACCGCATCCGCCTCGCCGGTGCCTTCGGCAGCCACATCGACGTCAAGTACGCTATGGTTCTCGGCATGATCCCCGACTGCGACCTCAAGCAGGTGTCATCGGCCGGCAATGCCGCCGGCACCGGCGCGCGCATCGCGCTCCTCGACAAGAGCTCCCGCCAGACCATCGAGGAGCTGGTGCGCCGCGTGGAAAAGATCGAGACGGCGCTCGAGCCGAAGTTCCAGGCGCACTTCGTCGAGGCGATGGCGATTCCGCACGCCAGCGCGCCCTGCCCGCACCTGCGGGAGGCGGTGCAGTTGCCGGCGGCGAAAGCGCCCGCGCCGCGGGCCGGCGGCGCTCGCCGGCGAAGCCGCGCCGGCGCGTGAGCCGCGCGCGGCTCGGCGGCTGCACGAGCCACCCCCGCATCTTGCATCGTGCATGCAATGCTGGCATTATGCCAGCGTGAGCGTTCAGATCACGATCCGTGATGTTTCGGAGAAAGTCCGGGACGAGCTCGCGGCACGCGCCGCGCTGCAAGGAAGATCCATGCAGGAATACCTGCGGGCGGAACTGCAGCGCCTCGCCGCCCGCCCGTCGCTGGATGCCTGGCTGGAGCAGGTGCGCAAGAGAAAGCGCGCCTCGCAGTCCGGCATGGCTGCCGGGCGTATACTGAAAGAGCGCGACGCTGACCGACGTTGAGCGCCGTCCTTGACGCTTCAGTGCTGGTGGCCGCACTGATCGATGCCGGCCCGAACGGCGCCTGGGCTGAGGGGGTTCTCTCGGGCGGTTCCCTGCATGCCCCTGAGCTGGCGCGTGTTGAAGCCGCCAACGTCCTGCGCCGGCTCGAGCGGGCGAGGAAGATCACGACGGCCGAGGCGAATGCGGCCTACGAGGATCTCATGCAGCTCAACCTGGAGCTGTTCCCGTTCGATCCATTCGCGGACCGGATCTGGGAACTGCGCCGTGCCGTCACCAGCTACGACGCGTGGTACGTAGCCGTTGCCGAGGCGCTCGGGCTGCCGCTCGCGACTCTGGACAGGCGGCTTGCCAACGCCCGGGGCCCGCGGTGCGCTTTCCTCACACCGGGGGCCCGATAGCGTCTTCTCGCCCGGCTCATCGCACCGACCGCGTCAG
>DASSQU010000074.1:0-4935 GCA_035702325.1 Steroidobacteraceae bacterium | reverse complement strand
CTCGCCACGCCCAACATCGGCACGCTCACCGACATCATCGCCTGCCCGGGGCTCGACCTGTGCTCGCTCGCCAACGCCGGCACCTTCGCCGTGGTGCACGACATCCAGCGCCGGTTCGACGATCTCGACTACCTCTACGATCTCGGCAACATCGAGATCAAGATGTCCGGCTGCATGAACGGCTGCGGCCATCATCACGTCGGCCACATCGGCATTCTCGGCGTCGACAAGCACGGCGAGGAGTGGTACCAGATCACCCTCGGCGGCTCGGCCAACGGCCACACGGCGCTCGGGGAAGTGATCGGGCCGGCGGTGCCGAAAGGCGCGGTCGCGGACACCATCGAGCGGCTCATCGAGGTTTACCGGGCGCTGCGCGAGGCCGGCGAGCCCTTCATCGATACGGTCGCCCGCGTGGGACTCGGGCCCTTCCGGGAGCGCGTCTATGCGCCACATCCTGCGGCGGCGTGAGATCGTCGCCGACGACTGGCGCCACCTCGGCGAGCCGCCCGGCGACGGTGAGGCGCCCGGGGAGCGGGGGCTGATCGTGCCGCTCGCCGAGCTCAGGCGCGAGCCGGCGCGCTGGCAGGCGTGGCGCGGCCGCCTCGGCGCGCGCCTCGCGCCCGCCGACCCGCTCGAGCCGCTCACCGCGCTGCTGCCGCGCCTCGAGCTGGTCGCGGTCGAGTTTCCCACGCCCGGCGACGGCCGCGGCTACTCCCAGGGACGGCTGCTGCGCGAGCGCCTGGGGTTCGCCGGCGAGCTGCGCGCCTGCGGCGCCGGGGTGCGCCAGGATCAGGCGTTTCTGCTCGGGCGCTGCGGCTTCGACTCCCTCGAGCTCGCCCCCGGCGAGGATCCCGGGGCCGTGCGCCGCGCCCTCGCCCGTTACGACGTCGCCTATCAGCCGGGCGCCGCGCAGGTGGCGCTGCGCCGCCAGCGTTTCCTCGCCTGAAGGGGCCGCTGCGCGTCAGCGTTGCGGCAGCGTGATGCCGCTGAACAGCTGCGCCACCTCCGCCGCGCTCGCCGCGCGGTGGGCGCGCTCGACCAGGCGGCGGTCGAGATGCGGCGCGAGCAGCTGGGCAAAATCGTACATGTACCTGCGCAGCAGCGTGCCGCGCCGGAAGCCGAGCCAGGTGACGTGGGCGGCGAAGATGTGGGAAGCATCGATGGCGATGAGGTCCGGATCGGCCGGGTCGACCGCCATGTGGGCGACGATGCCGACTCCGAGCCCGAGGCGCACGTAAGTCTGAATCACGTCGGCGTCGCGCGCGGTGATCGCGACGTTGGGCGCGAGCCCCGCGCGGGCAAATGCCTCGTGCAGCGACGAGGGCCCGGCGAAACTGAAGGTGTAGGTGATGAGCGGATAGGCGGCCAGCGCGCGTAAGCTGAGCTTGCCGCCGTCGGCGAGCGCGTGGGCCCGCGGCACGATCACCGTCCGGTACCAGCGGTAGCAGGGCAGCAGCGTCAGATCGGAGAACAGCGCCTCCGATCCGGTGGCGATTGCGCAGTCGATGCGGTCGCCCGCGACCATCTCGGCGATCTGCTCGGACGTGCCCTGATGCAGGTTGAGGCGCACCTGCGGGTAGCGTCCGCGGAACTCGCGGATGACGTCCGGCAGCACGTAGCGCGCCTGGGTGTGGGTGGTGCCGATCGACAGGCTCCCCCTGCCCTCGTCGCGCAGCTCCGCCGACAGGTCGCGGATGCTCTGTGCCTCCTGCAGGATGCGCAGCGCCCGTTCGATGACCTGCTGGCCGGCGGGCGTGATGCGCGTGAGGTTGCGGCCTTCGCGCACGAACACCTGGAAGCCGAGCTCGTCCTCGAGCAGCTTGATCTGCTTGCTCACCCCCGGCTGCGAGGTGTGCAGCTTGTGCGCGGCCGCGGTGATGTTGAGACCGCTCTGGGCGACGGCGGCCAGGTAACGCAACTGATGCAGCTTCATTCGCCTTGGCCTTCCCCCCGACGGTGGCCTCCAAAGCTAACCCCGCGGCGTGCGCCTGTCACCGCTCCATAACCGGCGCGCAGTCCTTCAGAAGCATTGCTTCGCTCGCGCCGCGGCGGGGGTGCGCGGGCCGCCGTACAATCGGCCATGGACTACCTGCCGGTGTTCCTGCGGCTGCACGCCCAGCCCGCGCTCGTCGTGGGCGGCGGCGCCGTGGCCGCCCGCAAGCTCGAATGGCTGCTGCGCGCCGGGGCGCGCGTAACGCTGGTCGCACCGCAGCTCGGCTCCGGGCTCGAGCGGCGTGCCGCGGCGGGCGAGTTCCGCCATCTTGCCGAGCCGTTCGCGCCGGCGCAGCTCGACGGCGCGGCGCTCGTCGTGGCGGCGACCGGCGATGCCACGGTGAACGCGGCGGTCTCGCGCGCCGCCCGCGAGCGCCACCTCCCCGTCAACGTCGTCGACTCACCGGAGCTCTCGAGCTTCATATTTCCGGCCGTCATCGACCGCTCGCCGCTCGTCGTCGCGGTGAGCTCCGGCGGCACCGCCCCGGTGCTCGCGCGCCGGATACGCGCGCAGATCGAGGCGTTGCTGCCGGACCGGCTCGGGGCTCTGGCCCGCTTCATGGGCGCGCGCCGCCCCGCGGTCGGGCGCGCGCTCGCGGCCTTCGCCCGCCGCGCCTTCTGGGAGCGCATCGTCGCCGGCAGCGCGGCCAGCCGCGTGCTCGCCGGCGATGCCGCCGGCGCCGAGTCGGCCTTCCGCCGCGAGCTTCTCACCTCGCGGCTCAGCGCCAGCGCGGCGACCTCCGGCAGCGGTCTCGGCGAGGTCTACCTGATCGGCGCCGGCCCCGGGGACCCGGATCTGCTCACGCTGCGCGCCCTGCAGCTGCTGCAGCAGGCCGACGTGATCCTGCACGACCGCCTGGTGCCGCAGGCAATCCTCGAGCGGGCGCGGCGCGACGCGCAGCGCATCTTCGTCGGCAAGGAGCGCGGCGAGCACGCGCAGCAGGCGCGCATCCACGAGCTGCTGGTGCGCCTCGCGCGTGAGGGCAAGCGCGTCGCACGCCTCAAGGGCGGCGACCCGTTCGTGTTCGGCCGTGGCGGCGAGGAGCTCGAGGTGCTCGCCGCCCACGGCATTCCGTTCATCGTGGTGCCCGGGATCACCGCGGCGCTCGGCGCCGCCGCTGCGGCCGGCATCCCCCTCACGCAGCGCGCGCTCGCACAGAGCGTCACCCTGGTGACCGGTCACCCCGGCGCCGAGGCCCGGCTCGACTGGCCGGCGCTCGCCCGCGCCGGGCAGACCGTGGTGTTCTACATGGGGGTCGCGCAGTTGCCGCACATCGTCGCGCGGCTGCTGGCCGCGGGCGCGGCCCCCGCCCTGCCGGCGGCGCTCATCGCCCAGGCGACGCTTCCCGCGCAGCGGGTGCTGCGGGCCGCGCTCGGCGAGATCGTCGCGCTCGGGGCACGCGAGCAGGTGGCCGCCCCGGCGCTGCTGGTCGTGGGCGCGGTGGCGGCGCTCGGCACCGCCGCGGCGCATGCGCCGGCCGGCGCCGCGCGGGCCGCCCGGGCCGGAGCGCCGGCGTGAGCGCGGTGAGCGGCTTCATCGGCGCGATCGGCAACACGCCGCTCATCCGGCTGCGCGGCCTGAGCGAGGAGACCGGCTGCGAGATCCTCGGCAAGGCGGAGTTCGTGAATCCCGGCGGCTCGGTGAAGGACCGCGCGGCGAGCGCCATCGTGGCCGACGCCGAGCGGCGCGGGCTGCTCCCGCCGGGCGGCACCGTGGTCGAGGGGACGGCCGGCAACACCGGCATCGGGCTGGCACACGTGTGCAACGCACGCGGCTATCACTGCGTCATCGTCATGCCCGACAACCAGTCGCCGGAGAAGTACCGGCTGCTCGAGATGCTCGGCGCGCAGGTGCACAAGGTGCCGACCGTGCCCTACAGCAATCCCAACCAGTACCAGCGCGTGGCGCAGCGCCTGGCCGCGGCGCTGCCCAATGCGATCTGGTCGAACCAGTTCGACAACACCGCCAACCGCGAGACGCACCTCGCCACCACCGGACCGGAGATCTGGGCCCAGACCGGCGGGCGCATCGACGCTTTCGTCTCCGCCACCGGTACCGGCGGCACGCTCGCCGGCGTCGCCGAGTACCTCAAGTCGCGGCGCCGCAGCGTGCGCTGCGTGCTGGCGGACCCGCCCGGCAGCAGCCTGTACGAATACGTGCGCAACGGCGCCCTCAAGGCGACCGGCAGCGGCTCGATCACCGAGGGTATCGGCATCGGCCGCGTGACCGCGAATCTGGCCGGCGCCCCGCTCGACGACGCCGTGCACGTCGAGGACGGCGACACGGTGGCCTTCGTCTACCGGCTGCTGTACGAGGAGGGCCTGTTCCTCGGCAGCACCAGCGGTCTCAACGTCGCCGCCGCGGTGCGGGTCGCGCTCGAGCTGGGCCGCGGGCATACTGTCGTCACCGTGCTGTGCGACGGGGGAGCGAAGTACCAGTCGCGGCTCTTCAACCGCGACTGGCTGGAGCAGAAGGGCCTGGCGGGCCGCGTGCCGCCGCGCGCGGCGGGCCCGCAGGTGGATCTGGCGCGAGCCCTCGTCGGCTGACAGCGCGCCGCGGAGTCGTTCAAACCTATGGCGCCCGAGGTGCCCTGGCTGGTCGGTGTCGGCTTCATCGCGCAGCTGATCGATGGCTGCGTCGGCACCGGTTACGGCATCAGTTCCAGCGCCATCCTCGCCACCCTCGGCGTGCCCCCCGCCGTCACCAGCGCCACCGTGCACGCCGCCGAGGTCGTCACCGCGGGCGTCTCGAGCGCCTCGCACGCCTGGTTTCGCAACATCGACCGCCGGATCTTCTTCTCGCTGCTGGTCCCCGGGGTGATCGGCGGCGTGCTGGGAGCGGGCCTGCTCGCGCACGCGCCGGTGCGCGCCGTGCGGCCGTTCGTCTGGGCGTACCTCGTGGCCACGTCACTCGTGGTGCTCGGCCGGGTGCTGCTGCGGCGC
>DASSQU010000073.1:0-4042 GCA_035702325.1 Steroidobacteraceae bacterium | reverse complement strand
CAAATGTCCTCGCGGCGCGGCGTGGCGAGCTGCGGGAAGCGCGCCCGCAGTGCCGCCACCATCCCGGCGGTGTCATCCACCGAGAGCGTCGTCTGTGTGACGAACGCCAGGTTCAACGGGTCGCGCACGGTGAGCGCGGCGACATCGGCGGTATTCTCCACGAGGTGAATGCGGCCGCCGCAGGAGCTGTCGAAGCGGCCCATCGTGCCCTCGACCTCGGGATGCCCCGCGTGACCGATGAGGATCACGTCGCGCTGCTCGCGCGCGTAGCGCTGCACCTCCATGTGCACCTTGGTGACCAGCGGACAGGTCGCGTCGAACACCTTCAGCCCGCGCCGCGCGGCCTCCTCCTCGACCGCGCTCGACACCCCGTGCGCGGAGAAGATCACCGTGCCGCCGGCGGGCACCGCGGCGAGCTCGTCGACGAACCGCGCGCCGAGCGTGCGCAGCCGCTCGACCACGTGGCGGTTGTGAACCACCTCGTGGCGGACGTAGATCGGCGGACCGAACAGCTCGAGCGCCCGCTCGACGATGTCGATCGCGCGGTCGACGCCGGCGCAGAAACCGCGGGGATTGGCGAGCAGCACCTTCATCAGCGCCTCCTGTTACTGCACCGCGCGCGCTTCGCGCCAGGCATCGAGCAGCAGCACGGCCGCCCCCAGGGTGATGGCCGAGTCGGCCAGGTTGAAGGCGGGAAAGTAGTGCGGTCCCCAGTGGACGTCGATGAAGTCGACGACGTGGCCGAGCCGCAGCCGGTCGATCATGTTGCCGAGCGCACCGCCGACGATGAGCGTGAGTCCGCAGGCGAGCAGCGCGTGCGTCGCGGCGTGCAGCCGCCGCAGCCACACGATGAGCGCGGCGCTCACCCCGAGCGCCAGCACCACCAGCACCCAGCGCTGCCAGCCCGAGGCGTGCGACAGCAGGCTGAAGGCGGCTCCCGGGTTGTAGGTGCGCACGAAGTCGAGCACCGGCAGCAGGTGCACGCGCTCGAGCAGCCGGAAGTGCGCCACGATCCACGACTTCGCGGCCTGGTCGGCCACGATGACGGCGGCGGCGAGCGGCAGCCAGCGCCAGCCGCTTGCCCCCGCCGACGCGGGCGGCGGCACGCTGCCGGCGCCGCCGCTTCGGTTCCCCGCCTCGTCCGTTGCATTCATACGAAGCGCCGCGTCTCGCCCGCGCCATCGAGATTGCTGATGCAGCGATCGCACAGCTGCGGATGCGCGGCATGCGAGCCCACATCCGGGCGCCGGTGCCAGCAGCGCACGCACTTGGGGTCGTCGCTGCGGCGCGCGGCGAGCCACACGCCCGCGAAGTCGGCGGCCGGCACGGCGCCGGCGGGTGCTGCCGCGACTTCGTGCACCACGGCCGCGGAGGTGATCAGCAGGAAGCGCAGCTCCGGCCCGAGCGCCGCCAGGCGCCGGTACTCCCCCGGCAGGCAGTACACCTCGATCGCGGCGTCCAGCGGGGCGCCGATGGTGCCGGCGTCGCGCAGCTTCTCGAGCTCGCGCGTCACGCCGCTGCGCAGCCGCATCAGCGCCTCCCAGTCGATGTCGTCGGCGGCGGCCGCGGGCGGCGCATACCAGGTCTCGTGGAACACCGACTCGCGCCGCTCGCCGGGCAGGTGGCGCCACACCTCCTCGGCGGTAAACGACAGGATCGGGGCCAGCCAGCGCACCATCGCCTCGGCGATGTGCAACATCGCGGTCTGGGCCGAGCGGCGCGGGCGGCCGGCTGCGGGGGTCGTGTAGAGGCGGTCCTTGAGCACGTCGAGGTAGAAGCCGCCGAGATCCACGCTGCAGAAGTTGTGGACCTTCTGGTAGATGAGATGGAAGGTGTAGTGGCGGTAGGCGTCCAGCACCTCCGCCTGCAGCGTGCGGGTACGCCCCAGTGCCCAGCGATCGAACGCGAGCAGCTCCCCGGCGGGCAGCACATCGCGCTGCGGGTCGAAGCCGTGCAGGTTGCCGAGCAGGAAGCGCAGCGTATTGCGCATGCGGCGGTAGGAATCGGCCATGCGCCTGAGGATCTCGTCCGAGACGCTCATCTCGTTGGCGTAGTCGGTGGCCGAGACCCACAGCCGCAGCACGTCGGCGCCGAGGGTGCTCATGACCCGCTGCGGGGCGATCACGTTGCCGAGTGACTTCGACTGCTTGCGGCCCTGCTCATCGACGGTGAACCCATGGGTGAGGACTCCCCGGTAGGGGGCACGCTCGTAGAGCGCCTCCGACATGAGGAGCGAGCTGTGAAACCAGCCACGATGCTGGTCCGAGCCCTCGAGATACAGGTCCACCGGGGCGGCGACCTCCGGGCGCTCGGTGCCGACGCATTCGAACGACAGCCCCGAGTCCGCCCACACGTCCATGACGTCGGTCACCTTGGCGTAGAGCGCGGCCTCCTCGCCGAGCAGCTCGCGCGGCTCGAGCGCGAACCAGGCGTCGATCCCGCCCTGCTCGACGCGCGCGGCGGCGGCCTCGATCAGCTCGGCGGTGCGCGGGTGCAGCGCGCCGGTCTGGCGGTGCACGAACAGCGGAATCGGCACCCCCCAGGTGCGCTGGCGCGAGATGCACCAGTCCGGCCGGCTCTCGATCATGCCGGTGATGCGCGGCTCGCCCCAGGCGGGCGTCCACTCGACGCCCTTGATGTCGCGCAGCGCGTGCGCCCGCAGCTGCGCGCGATCCATGCTGATGAACCACTGGGGCGTGGCGCGGAAGATCACCGGGCTCTTGTGGCGCCAGCAGTGCGGATAGCTGTGGCGGAACGGCTCCTGGTGCAGGAGTCGCCCGGCGGCCTCGAGCGCCGCGACGAGCACCGGGTTGGCCTTTTCGACCGTGAGGCCCACGACCTGCGGCGGGTGCGTGCCGGGCAGGAAGCGCCCGTCGTCGCCCACCGGATTCGCGACCGGCAGCCGGTAGCGCTGCCCGACGGCGAAGTCCTCCTGCCCGTGACCCGGGGCGGTATGCACCGCGCCGGTACCGGCATCGAGCGTCACGTGCTCGCCGAGCACCACGGGCACCGTGCGATTCTCGAGCGGGTGCCCGAGCGTGAGCCCCTCGAGCACCCGGCCCTCGAACTCCGCCAGCCGGGCCGTGGCGGTGGCGCCGTAGCGCTTCAGGCAGGATTCGAGGAGCTCGGCCGCCAGGATCCAGCGGTGCCGCTCGCCGCGCTGTTCGGCCTCGAGGAGCACGTAGCGGAACTCGGCGCGCAGCGCGACTGCCTGGTTGGCCGGCAGCGTCCAGGGCGTCGTGGTCCAGATGACCAGGTCGACGGGCGTGCGGCCGAGCGCGCCCGCGGCCGCGTGGATGCGCGCCGCCAGATCATCGTTGTCGGCGACCCGGAACGCGACGTCGATCGCCGGCGAGACCTTCTCTTCGTACTCGACCTCGGCCTCGGCGAGCGCCGAGCGGCAATCGACGCACCAGTGCACGGGCTTCACGCCCTGGTAGAGGTGACCGTTCTCGATGACGCGGCCGAAGGCGCGCAGCTGCTGCGCCTCGTAGCGCGGCGACATCGTGAGGTAGGGATGGTCCCAGTCGCCGAGCACCCCGAGGCGCTTGAAGTCGGCCCGCTGCAGCTCGAGCTGCTCGCGCGCGTAGGCGCGGCAGGCGGCGCGAAACGCCGCCGCGTCGAGCTTCTGCCCCGGGCGCCCGTGCTGCTTCTCGACCTGGTGCTCGATCGGCAGGCCGTGGCAGTCCCAGCCGGGGATGTAGGGGGAATCGAAGCCGTCGAGGGAGCGCGACTTCACCACCACGTCCTTGAGGATCTTGTTGACCGCATGGCCGATGTGGATGTCGCCGTTCGCATACGGCGGACCGTCGTGCAGCACGAAGCGCGGGCGACCCTTCGAGGCCGCGCGAATCGCCTCGTAGACCCCGCGTCGCTGCCACGCCGCAATCCACTCCGGCTCGCGGCGCGCCAGGTCGCCACGCATCGGGAACGGCGTGTCGGGAAGGTTCAGCGTCGCCTTGTAGTCGCGGCGGGCTTCGTCGGGCATGCGTGGGTCGTTCAGGGTCGTCGGTCGGCAGCGCTCACCGCGTCGCGCACGAGG
>DASSQU010000072.1:0-3192 GCA_035702325.1 Steroidobacteraceae bacterium | reverse complement strand
TGCGCCGTGACGCGGCGCGCTATACCCCGAATGTACGTGCGACGCAGCTCGAGCTCTACGCGGGACTCGAGGCAGATAGTCAGAACCGCTGGCCCAGCCTCGCCTTCGATGTCGGCGCCGCGAACGACCTGCTGGCGCCCTTCATCCCGGCGGGCTTCTACTACAAGACCTTCATGTGGCCGCGCCGCGCCTGGCGCTCGTTCTACGAGCCGCGCATCCGCGCGGCCGCGGGCCTCGGGCGCGCGCCGAGCGCCCCCGACCCCGATCGCTACGCGGCGCGCTACGCGCACTGCGACGTGCTCGTGGTCGGCGCCGGTCCCGCGGGCCTCGCCGCGGCGCAGGCCGCCGCCGGCGCCGGTGCGCGCGTGATCCTGTGCGACGAGCAGTCCGAGCCGGGCGGCTCGCTGCTCGCGGAGGACCCCGCGGGCGCGATGCCCGACGGGCGTCCCGCCGCGGGCTGGCTCGCTGCTGCCGTGGCGGCGCTCGCGCGCGAGGCACGTGTCACGGTGCTCACCCGCACCACTGCCTTCGGATACTTTCCGCACAACCTCCTCGGGCTCAACGAGCGGCTCACCGATCACCTCGCCTCCCCCGACCCGGAGCTGCCGCGCGAGCGGCAGTGGCAGGTGCGCGCCCGCGAGGTGGTGCTCGCCAGCGGCGCCCTCGAGCGGCCGCTGGTGTTCCCCGGGAACGACCGGCCGGGAATCATGCTCGCCGGCGCGGCGCGCGTCTGGCTCAACCGCTACGGCGTCCTGCCCGGCACGCGGGCGGTGCTGGTGACGGCCTGCGACGAGGCCTATCGCGCGGCGCTCGAGCTCGAGCGCGCCGGGGTGGTGATCGCCTGCGTCGCCGACACGCGCGCCGAGTCCGCCGGGCCGTGGGCGCAGCAGGCGCGCGCCGCCGGACTCACTGTGCTCACCGGTGTCACGGTGCTCGGCACCAGCGGCCGCCGCCGCGTGAGCAGCATCACGCTGGCGCGGCTCGAGGACGGCCGCGTCGCGGACGCCGAGACCCAGCCCTGCGATCTGGTGCTGATGTCGGGGGGCTTCACCCCGAGCGTGCACCTGCACTCGCAGTCGCGCGGCCGGCTGGAGTTCGATGCGGCGCTGGGCGCTTTCCTGCCCGGCGAGCCCGCCGAGCACGTGCGCAGCGCCGGCGCCTGCCGCGGCCTCGCGGATCTGGCGGCGACGCTCGCCGATGGGGCGCAGGCCGGCGCGGCCGCTGCCCGCGATTCCACCGCGGCCGGACGCAACCGCGTCGCGACGCCGCTCACTCCCGCCGCCCCGCCGCGCGCGCCCTCTGCCACTCCCGCGGCTCCCGCCGGCCTCGCCGGCGCGCTGCCGCAGCCCCCGGGCGCGCGCTCCCGGGCCTGCGTCGTCTTCCAGAACGACGTCACCACCGCCGACCTGCTGCTAGCAATGCGCGAGGGCTTCCGCTCCATCGAGCACGTCAAGAGCTACACCACCACCGGCATGGCCACCGATCAGGGCAAGACCTCCAACGTGAACGCGCTCGGCATCGTGGCGCATACCCTCGGCAAGACGATTCCCGAGGTGGGATTCACCACCTTCCGCATGCCCTACACCCCGGTCACCTTCGGCAGCTTCGCGGGCTTCGCGCGCGGGGACCTGTTCGATCCGGTGCGCACCACGCCGCTCCACGGCTGGGCGGCCGCGCACGGAGCGGTGTTCGAGGACGTCGGCCAGTGGAAACGGGCCCGCTACTTCCCGCGCGCGGGCGAGGATCTCGCTCGGGCGGTCGCGCGCGAGTGCCGCGCGGTGCGCGAACGCTGCGGCATCTTCGACGGCTCGACGCTCGGGAAGATCGAAGTAGCCGGCCCGGACGCCGTCGCCTTCCTCGAGCGGCTGTACGTGAACTCCTTCGAGCGGCTCGCGGTGGGGCGCGCGCGCTACGCGGTGCTGCTGCGCGACGACGGCTTCGTCTACGACGACGGCATCGTGGCGCGCATCGCCGCCGAGCGTTTTCACGTGACCACCACCACCGGTGGGGCCGCTCGGGTGCTGGCGCTGATGGAGGACTATCTGCAGACCGAGTGGCCGCAGCTGCGCGTGTGGCTCACCTCGATTACCGAGCAGTGGGCGGTCATCGCGGTGCAGGGGCCGCACGCGCGCCAGCTGCTCGCCGGGCTCACCGACATCGACCTCGCGGCGCGGGCACTGCCGCACATGGGCGTGGCGGAGGGCAGGTTCCTCGGCGTTCCCACGCGGCTCTTTCGCGTGAGTTTCACCGGCGAGCTCGGCTTCGAGATCAACGTGCCGGCCGACTACGGCCGCGCGGTGTGGGAGGCGCTGTGGGAGGCCGGACGGGACCACGGCCTCACCGCCTACGGCACCGAGACCATGCACGTGCTGCGCGCGGAAAAGGGCTACGTCATCGTCGGCCAGGATACCGACGGTACCGTGACCCCCGACGATGCCGGCCTCGCCTGGGCGATCGGCAGGAGCAAGGCCGATTTCGTCGGCAAGCGCGCGCTCGAGCGGCCGGCGATGCGCTCCCCCGGCCGCCGCCAGCTGGTCGGCCTGCTCACCGCCGACCCCGCCACCGTGCTCGAGGAAGGTGCCCAGCTCATGTCGCACGCCGGCGCGCGCCCGCCCGCGCGCCCGCTCGGTCACGTTACCTCCTCCTACCCGAGCGCCACGCTCGGCCGCTCGATTGCCCTCGCTCTGGTCGCAGGCGGGCGGGCACGGCTCGGCCAGACGCTCTACGTCCCGATGCCGCGCGGGGAGCTCGCGGTGCAGATCGCCTCGAGCGTCTTCTACGACCCGGAAGGCAAGCGCCTCCATGCGTGACCTCACGAGCGCACGCTCGAGTCTGCTCATCCCGGGCGGCCTGCGGGTCCGCCCGCTGCCGCCCGCGGCGCGCTCGAGCCTGCGCGGCGGACCGGAGGTCCGGGACGCGGCCGGCGCGGCCCTCGGAGTCGCACTCCCCGTGACCGCCTGTCGCGCGGCGACCGCGGGCGCGCGCGCCGCGCTGTGGCTCGGGCCTGACGAGTGGCTGCTGCTCGCCCCCGACGGCGAGGAGTGGGCGGCGCTGCGCGAGGCGCTCGCTGGACTGCCGCACGCGCTCGTCGACGTGAGTCACCGGCAGGTCGCACTCGAGGTGTCGGGAGCGGATGCGCCGCTGCTGCTCGCGGCCGGCTGCCCGCTCGATCTCGAGGCGCGCGCCTTCCCG
>DASSQU010000071.1:0-5810 GCA_035702325.1 Steroidobacteraceae bacterium | reverse complement strand
CCACTCCATTGCAGTCACCTGAGGATCGTGCTGGTGCGGGCGATCTTCTTCTGCAGCTGCACGATGCCGTAGATCAGCGCCTCGGCGGTCGGCGGACAGCCGGGCACGTAGACGTCGACCGGAACGATGCGATCGCAGCCGCGCACCACCGCATAGGAATAGTGGTAGTAGCCGCCGCCGTTGGCACACGAGCCCATCGAGATTACCCCGCGCGGCTCGGCCATCTGGTCGTAGACCTTGCGCAGTGCCGGCGCCATCTTGTTGACCAGCGTACCGGCGACGATCATGACGTCGGACTGGCGCGGGCTCGGGCGGAACACCACGCCGAAGCGATCGAGGTCGTAACGGGATGCGCCGGCATGCATCATTTCCACCGCGCAGCACGCCAGGCCGAAGGTCATCGGCCAGAGCGAGCCGGTGCGCGCCCAGTTGACCAGCTCGTCGACGCGCGTGGTGAGGAAGCCGCGCTGCGCGAAGCCCCCGGGTCCTTCCGCCTCTAGTCCCACTCGAGCGCCCCCTTGCGCCATTCGTAGACGAAGCCGACCACGAGAATCACGAGGAAGATGCCCATGGCGATCAGGCCCGCCGCCCCGATCCTGCCGAGAGCGACCGCCCACGGAAACAGGAAGGCGATCTCCAGGTCGAAGACGATGAACAGGATCGCGACCAGGTAGTAGCGCACGTCGAATTTCATGCGGCTGTCCTCGAAGGCCTCGAAGCCGCATTCGTAGGGCGAGAGCTTGGCGCGGTCGTCGGGGAAGCGCGTGAAGTAGCGCCCGAGGCACGTGCCGAGCACCAGCAGCACCACCGCCAGCGCTGCGGCCACGATCAGGAAAATCAGTATGGGCAGGTAGTTCGACAACATCGCAGGTGCGGCGCAAAAAAGGCAGATCGAGCCACGACCTGCCCCCACAGATTGAGCCATTGTAGCAGCGCGACCCCCGTTTGGGGCCGACACGGCGCTTTGCCCCTCGCGGCTTCAGTGGTGCCGACGGTCGGATTCGAACCGACACGCCTTGCGGCGCTAGCCCCTCAAGCTAGTGTGTCTACCAATTCCACCACGTCGGCTTGTGTCTGCACGGCGCGCACGCCGACTACTTCGGCGGTGCCGCCGGAGCCGGCACCGGAGCGGGTGGCGGCGCGGGCGTCGCCGCGGGCCGGGCCGCGCCCGCCGGCGGCGCGGACCTGGCACCGGTCTCGGCCGCCTCCTCGAGGATGGTTTTCTGCGCCTCCTTGCTGGCCGAGGTTCCGAGGTAGGCGAGCGCGAGACTGTTGATCATGAAAATCGCCGCGAAAATTGCCGTGGCGCGCGACAGCGCCGTCGACGCGCCGCGCGCGCCGAACACCGTTCCCGAGGCGCCCGCGCCGAAACCTGCACCGGCCTCGGCCCCCTTGCCGCGCTGGATCAGCACCAGGGCGATGATGGCGATCGAGGAGAACACCTGCACTATGGTCAACAGTATCCGCAGCATCGGCAAATCCACTCAGCCCGGCCGCACCGCGGCCAGGATCGCCAGAAACTCATCAGCCTTGAGCGAGGCACCACCGATCAGGCCGCCGTCGACGTCCGGCATGGCGAACAGTTCGGCCGCATTGCCGGCCTTGACGCTGCCCCCGTACAGAATGCGCGTGGCGCCGGCAATTCTAGCATCCCGGCCCGCGATTCGGGCGCGGATGAAGGCATGGACGTCCTGCGCCTGATCGGGCGTCGCATTGCGCCCGGTACCGATTGCCCACACCGGCTCGTAGGCGATCACGCCCGTGGCGAAACTCCCGGCGCCACACAACTCGAGCACCACGTCGAGCTGACGCGCGACGACTTCGCGCGTGCGGCCCGCTTCGCGATCGGCGAGCTGCTCGCCGACGCACAGGATCGGCACCAAGCCCCGGCCGTGCGCCGCGGCGAACTTGCGCGCGACCAGCTGGTCGCTCTCGCGATACAGCAGCCGCCGCTCCGAGTGCCCGACGATCACGTACTCGCAGCCGACGTCCTTGAGCATGGCGGCCGACACCTCTCCGGTGAAGGCGCCCTGCGCATCCGCGCACACGTCCTGCCCGCCGAGTGCGAGCAGCGAGCCACGCAGCAGCCGCGCGACCTCCTGCAGGTAGACGAACGGCGGGCACACCACCCCGCTCGCCGCCGGCGCAGCCGGACAGTGAGCCAGCAGCTCCTCGATGAGCCGTGCGTTCTCGGCGCGCGACCCGTGCATCTTCCAGTTTCCGGCGACGATGGGGCGGCGCATTCACTGACCCGTGGGCCCCGCAGGGCGCGGGATGATAGCGATGCAGGCAGGGTGGCGCAATGCTGCCGCGGCCGGTCTCAGCCGGCGGCGGCGGCCCTCACCACCTCGGCGAGCTCGGTGGCGGCGGCGCGGGTCGCGCCCTCGTCCTTGCCCTCCACCATCACCCGGATCACGGGCTCGGTTCCCGAGGGCCGCAGCACCACGCGACCTTCGCCCGCCAGGCGCCGCTCGATACGCGCCATGGCGTCGCGCACCGCGGGCACGGTCGCCGGGTCGAAGCGCCGGGTCACCTCCACGTTGAGCAGCACCTGCGGAAATTTCTGCATTCCCGAGGCGAGTTCGGCCAGCGACCGTCCGGTCTGCTTCATGACCGCCAGCACCTGCAGCGCGCTCACCAGGCCGTCCCCGGTGGTGGTCTTGTCGAGGCACAGAATGTGTCCCGAGCCCTCGCCGCCGAGCATCCCGTGCGTCTCGCGCAGCAGCGCCAGCACGTAACGGTCGCCGACCGCCGCGCGGCGGAACTCGATACCGCTCGCGCGCAGCCCGAGCTCGAGACCGAGGTTGCTCATCACGGTGCCGACCACCGGTCCGCGCAGCGTGCCCGCCTGCTTGAATGCGCGCGCCATCACGAACAGCAGCTGATCGCCGTCGACGATGCGCCCCAGGTGATCGACCATCAGCAGGCGATCGCCATCGCCATCGAGCGCGATGCCGACATTGGCGCGCACCCCCGGGACGGTGAGCTGCAGCAGGTCGGGCGCGGTCGATCCGCAGCCATCGTTGATGTTGCGGCCGTTGGGCGAGCAGCCGATGGGCACGATCTCGGCGCCGAGGTCGGCGAGGATGCGCGGCGCCACCTTGTAGGAAGCGCCGTTGGCGCAATCGATGACGATCTTCAGTCCCGAGAGATCGACGCCCGGCGGCAGGGTCGAGACGCAGAACTCCTGGTACACGGTGCGCGAGCGGTCGACGCGCGTGGCGCGTCCGAGGTTGCGCGAGGTGCGCGTGAGCGGCGGCTGCGACAGCTCGGCCTCGATGCGCTCCTCGAGGGCGTCGGAGAGCTTCCCCCCCGAGGCATCGAAGAACTTGATGCCGTTGTCGTCGTAGAGATTGTGCGAGGCGCTGATGACCACGCCGAAATCGCACTGAAAACGGCGCGTCATGTAGGCGATGCCCGGGGTCGGCAGCGGCCCGATGAGCATGACGTCGACCCCGGAGGCGACGAACCCCGCCTCGAGCGCCGACTCGAACATGTAGCCTGAAAGCCGGGTGTCCTTGCCGATGAGCACCGCGCCGCCCTCGGGCGCGAGTACGCGTGCGGCGGCGCTGGCGAGCTGCAGGGCGAAGTCCACGGTCATCGGGTGCTGGCCCACCCGGCCTCGGACGCCATCGGTTCCAAAATATCGTCGAGCCATTCGGCGCTCACTCCCCGTGTACCGCAGCCGCCACCCGCAGCGCCTCGACCGTCGCCGCCACGTCGTGGGCCCGCACGATGCGCGCCCCGGCCTGCACCGCCAGCAGCGCGAGCACGACGCTGCCGATCAGTCGCTCGCCCTCGGGTCGGCCGGTCAGTTTGCCGATCATGGACTTGCGCGACAACCCGACCAGCAGCGGCTGCCCGACTTCGCCCAGCGCCTCGAGGCCGGCCAGCAGCTGCAGATTGTGCTCCAGAGTCTTGCCGAAGCCGAAGCCCGGGTCGATCACCAGCCGCTCGGCCGGGAAGCCGGCGGCGCGGCAGGTCTCGACCCGCCCGGCGAGGAACGTCCGCACCTCGTTCACGACGTCCCGGTACGCGGGGGCGAGCTGCATGGTGCGCGGCTCGCCCTGCATGTGCATCAGGCATACGGCGCAACCGCTGCCGAGCGCCGCCTCGAGGGCCTGCGGCTCGCGCAGCGCCCGCACGTCGTTGATGAAGCCGGCGCCCGCCGCGGCCGCAGCGCGCATCACCTCGGGCTTGCTGGTGTCGACGGAGATGATGGCCGCCGTGGCGGTGCGCAGCCGGCCGATCACCGGTATGACGCGCCGCAGCTCCTCCGCGGCGCTCACCGGGGCGGCGCCCGGACGGGTCGACTCGCCGCCCACGTCGAGGAGCGCCGCGCCCTCCTCCGCCAGGCGCACGCCGTGGGCTACGGCGGCGTCCGCATCGGGAAAGCGCCCGCCATCGGAGAAGGAATCGGGCGTCACGTTGAGTACGCCCATCACCACCGGCCGGCTCAGGTCCAGCGTCCGATCCCGGCAACGGAGGGCTGGCGGCGGCGGGGACGACACCGGTCAGCCGCGCCGCAGCCGGCGTGAATTCAGTGCTGACCCGCCGGGATCGCTCCGCCGGCGGGCTCAGCCGGCGGCTTCGGCGGCTTGTTGGTCAGCGAGTCGTCCCAGCCGGCAGGCGGCTTCGGCGTCCTGCCGGCCATGACGTCCTTGAGCTGCTCCTCGTCGATGGTCTCGTACTTCATGAGCGCCTCGGCCATCACGTGCAGCTTGTCGAGCGAGCTGGTGAGGATCTCGCGCGCGCGCTTGAAGTTGGACTCGATCACGCGCCGCACCTCCTCGTCGATGGCGTGCGCGGTCACGTCCGAAACCTGCTTGTGCTGCGTGACGCTGCGGCCGAGGAACACCTCGCCGGTCTCCTCGGAGTAGGTGAGCGGTCCGAGCTTGTCCGACAGCCCCCACTTGGTGACCATGTTGCGCGCCAGTTCCGTGGCCCGCTCGATGTCGTTGGAGGCGCCGGTGGTCACCGATTCGGGTCCGAAGATCAGCTCCTCGGCGATGCGCCCGCCGAACAGCGTGGTGATCGCGCTCTCGATGCGACGCTTGGAAAGGCTGTAGCGGTCCTGCTCCGGCAGGAACTGCGTGACCCCGAGCGCCCGTCCGCGCGGGATGATGGTCACCTTGTACACCGGGTCGTGCTCGGGCACCGTCATGCCCACGATGGCGTGTCCCGCCTCGTGATAGGCGGTCATGCGCTTCTCGGCCTCGCTCATCACCATGGAGCGCCGTTCCGCGCCCATCATGATCTTGTCCTTGGCCTGCTCGAACTCCTCCATGCCCACGATGCGCTTGTTGGCGCGCGCGGCGAACAGCGCCGCCTCGTTCACCAGGTTGGCGAGGTCCGCCCCGGAGAATCCCGGCGTGCCGCGTGCGATCAGCGCCGGCTTCACGTCGTCGGCCAGCGGCACGCGCCGCATGTGCACCCGCAGGATCTGCTCGCGGCCGCGCACGTCGGGCAGCGGCACGACCACCTGCCGGTCGAAGCGCCCGGGCCGCAGCAGCGCCGGATCGAGCACGTCGGGACGATTGGTGGCGGCGATGACGATGATGCCTTCGTTGCCCTCGAAGCCGTCCATCTCGACCAGCAGCTGATTGAGAGTCTGCTCGCGCTCGTCGTGCCCGCCGCCCAGACCCGCGCCGCGATGCCGGCCGACCGCATCGATCTCGTCGATGAAGATGATGCACGGCGCGTGCTTCTTCGCCTGCTCGAACATGTCGCGCACGCGCGAGGCGCCGACGCCGACGAACATCTCGACGAAGTCGGAGCCCGAGATGGTGAAGAACGGCACCTTGGCCTCG
>DASSQU010000070.1:0-7723 GCA_035702325.1 Steroidobacteraceae bacterium | reverse complement strand
CCGGTCCGGGGGAGCGCTGGGTCCGCCGGGGAGCTGAGCGCCGGCGAACGCCGCGAGAGTGCCGCGTTGATGCGCGTCAACCATGCCGGCGAGCTCGCCGCGCAGGCTCTCTACCACGGACAGGCGCTGATGGCGCATTCCGACGCCACGCGCACCCTGCTGCTCGAGGCGGCGCGCGCCGAATCCGATCACCTCGCCTGGTGCGAGACGCGCCTGCGGGAGCTCGGCGCGCGCACCAGCCTGCTCGATCCGCTCTGGTACGCGGGCTCCTTCGCGATCGGGGCGCTGGCCGCGCTGCTGGGGGATCGCGCCAGCCTCGGCTTCGTGGTCGAGACGGAGCGCCAGGTGGAGGGACACCTGGGTGAGCACCTCGGCCGGCTCCCGCCGGCCGATACCCGCAGCCGTGCCATACTGGAAGTCATGAGGGCCGAGGAGATCGCGCACGGGGCAACCGCCGCCGCGGCCGGAGGCACGCAGCTGCCGGCGCCGGTGAGCGCCCTGATGCGGCACACCGCGCGCGTCATGACCGGCACCGCCTACTGGATCTGACGGTCTCGCCGCGCAACTGGACGCCGCCACACTGGATGGACCATGATCGATTCTGGGGGAGCCGGTATGGAAGAGAACATCAAACCGCTGAGCGAAATCCCGGCGATCAATCGCTTCCTCAGCTATTGCCGGATACGTGCCGTCCCGTCCAAGACCGTGGTGATCCACGCCGGCGATCTGCCCGACGTCCTCTACTACATCATCAGCGGCTCGGTGGAAGTGATGATCGAGGACGAGGAAGGCAACGAGATGGTGCTCGCCTACCTCAACCGCGGACAGTTCTTCGGCGAGATGGGCCTGTTCTACGAGCAGCCGACCCGCAGCGCCTGGGTGCGCACGCGCAACCAGTGCGAGCTGGCCGAGATGACCTACCCGCGCTTCCGGCAGATCGCCGCCGAGAGCCCCGGGCTGGTGTTCGAGCTCGCGACTCAGCTCGCGACCCGTCTCGACCGCACCAACCGCAAGCTCGGCGACCTCGCCTTCGTCGATGTCACCGGGCGCGTCGCGCACGCGATCATGGATCTGTGCGGCGAGCCCGACGCCATGACCCACCCGGAAGGCATGCAGATAAAGGTGAGCCGCCAGGAGCTCTCGCGCCTGGTCGGGTGCTCGCGCGAGATGGCGGGCCGGGTGCTCAAGGTGCTCGAGGAACAGGGGCTGCTGCGCGCTACCGGCAAGACGATCGTGGTCTTCAACGCCCGCCCCAAGATGAAGACCCGGCCGGTGATCGTGCCCGCCAAGCCGGCGGGCCCGGGCAAGGCGCCCGGTCAGGTCGCCGCGGACGAGGACGAGGACGAAGACGAGGAGGACGACGGGTAGCCGCGCCTGAAGCGCGGTACCAGCCGCCTCAGCGTGCGCGCCGCTCCGCGCCGCGGCCGCGCGCCGCCGCGCCGGCCGCAGTGCCCGCCACCCGCCCGATCTGCGCACGCATCTCGCGAATGGTGCGCGCATAGTCGCCGCTGCCGAAGATCGCCGAGCCCGCCACGAAGGTATCGGCCCCGGCCCGGGCCACGGCGGCGATGTTGTCGGTCTTGACGCCGCCGTCGACCTCGAGACGCACCTCGCGGCCCGCCGCATCGATGCGCCGCCGCGCCTCGGCGAGCTTCTCCAGCGCGGTGGGAATGAACTGCTGCCCGGCGAATCCCGGGTTCACCGACATGACGAGCACCAGGTCGAGCGCGCCGAGGGTGTAGTCGAGCCAGTCGAGCGGCGTCGCGGGGTTGAACACCAGGCCCGGGCGGCAGCCGTGCTCGCGGATCAGATGGATGGTGCGATCGACGTGCTCGCTCGCCTCGGGGTGAAAGCTGATGAAGGTCGCGCCGGCCGCGGCGAAGTCCGGCACCAGCCGATCGACCGGGCGCACCATGAGGTGCACGTCGATCGGGGCACGCACGCCGTGCTTGCGCAGCGCCGTGCACACCAGCGGTCCGATGGTGAGATTCGGCACGTAGTGGTTGTCCATCACGTCGAAATGGATGAGGTCGGCGCCGGCGGCCAGCACCGCCTCGACCTCGGCGCCGAGCCGGGCGAAGTCGGCCGAGAGAATCGACGGGGCGATCCACGGCTGCAGCATGGCGACAGTCTAACCGAAGCGCTCCCCCGGCGCGGCGGCCGGCAGCGCCGCGCCCTCAGCGGGTGAGGCGCGCGAGCGCCTCGCGGTACTTGTCGCTGGTGCGCGCAATGATCTCCGGCGGCAGGTGCGGCCCGGGAGCCTGCTTGTTCCAGTCGAGCGTCTCGAGATAATCGCGCACGAACTGCTTGTCGAAGCTCGGCGGGCTCGCGCCCGGCCGGTAGCTGTCGGCGGGCCAGAAGCGCGAGGAATCCGGGGTGAGCGCCTCGTCGGCCAGCGTGAGGGTGCCGGCGGCATCGACGCCGAACTCGAACTTGGTATCGGCGATGATGATGCCGCGCTCGCGGGCGTGCGCCGCGGCAGAGCGGTACAGCGCGAGCGCGGTGTCGCGCACCGCGGCGGCGAGCCGCGGACCGATGAGCTTCTCCACCGCCGCGAAGCTGATGTTCTCGTCGTGCCGGCCCGAGGGCGCCTTGGTGGCAGGCGTGAAGATCGGCTGCGGCAGCTCGCCGGCGAGCGGCAGACCCCTCGGGAGCTCGATGCCACAGAGCGCGCCGCTCGCCTGATAGTCCTTCCAGCCCGAGCCGATCAGGTAGCCGCGTACCACCGCCTCGATCGGCAGCACCTCGAGCCGCCGCACGATCACCGCGCGACCCTCGAGCAGCGCGCGCTCGCCCGGATCCCCGACCACCTCGCCGGGGTCGCGCCCGGTCAGGTGGTTCGGCACCAGTTCCCGCAGGCGCGCGAACCAGAAGTTCGAGATGGCGGTGAGCACGCGGCCCTTGTCCGGGATCGGATCGGGCAGCACGACGTCGAAGGCCGACAGGCGGTCGGTGGTGACGATGAGCAGCGTCGCGGCGTCGACCGCGTAGATGTCGCGCACCTTGCCCTCGTGGACGCGCGCGAGGCCGGAGAGCGCGGTGCGGTAGACCGTGGGGGCTGGCATGTGCTTGGTACTATACGTTGACATGACGGCGGGCATGAAATGGACCGGCAAGCTCGTGGGCGGACTGCTCGGCATGCTCACCCTCGGCCCGATCGGCGCGGCGCTCGGGGTGCTGCTCGGCCACCAGTTCGACACGCAGGCACTCGACGCGGGGCCGCCGGTCGACGGCGCCGACGGCGACGTCGCCGCCATCGGCGCGCGCTTCTTCCGCGCCACGTTCCACGTGATGGGCTGTCTCGCGAAGGCCGACGGCCGGGTGTCGCCGCAGGAGATCGCCGCGGCGCGCGCCGTGATGGGGGAGCTGCGCCTCGATGCGGCGCAGGTACGCGAGGCGATCACGCTGTTCACCGCCGGCAAGCAGGCCGACTTCGACCTCGACGCCGAGCTCGCGGGGCTGCGCCGCGCCTGCCGCGGCCGGCCCGATGTGGTGCGGATTTTCCTCGAGATCCAGGTGCGCGCGGCGCTCGCCGGCAACGACATGGAAGGCCCGGTGCGGCCGCTGCTCGCGCGCATCGCCGCGGCGCTGCGCATCTCGGGGCTCGAGCTGGCGCACATCGAGGCGGTGTTGCGTATCCAGCACGGCGCCTTTCGCGCGGCCGGTGCGCGCGGCGGCGGAGCCGCCGCGCGCGATGGGTCGCTCGAGCAGGCCTACCGCGTCCTCGAGACCAGCGCGGGCGCGAGCGACCAGGAGGTGGTCAAGGCCTACCGCCGCCAGCTCCACCGGCATCATCCCGACAAGCTCAAGGCGAACGGGCTGCCCGAGTCGATGCTGGCGCACGCCAAGCAGCGCACCCAGCAGATCATCGAAGCCTACGAGCTCATCCGCGCGCGCCGCGGGATGTCGTAGCGTTATCAACTGGCAAAAGTCGCCTGCGGCGCTTTTGCGGACAGTGCCGGCGTTTCCGGCCGCGAAAGACGCGACTTTCGCGGCCTGCTCCGGAGGCAACGCTAGCGTGAACAGGCCTTGGCCCACTCCTCGATCACGCGCTGGATGGCGCGCACTCCGTCGGTGAGCGCCGCCGGCCCGGGTTGCAGGATGATCGCCGATTTGATCTCGCGCACGTAGCCCGCGCGCACCGCCGGCACCTCGCTCCATCCGGGGCGCGCCGCCACCCGTTCGGGACGGAATTTCTTGCCGCACCAGGAGCCGAGCACGATGTCGGGGGCGCGGCGCGGCACCGCGAGCGGATCGGCGACGATGCGTTCGCGCCCGAGGGCCCCGCGCGCGAGCTCGGGAAAGCATTCCTCGCCGCCGGCGAGCGTGATCAGCTCCGACACCCAGCCGATGGCGCTGATCTGCGGCTCGTCCCACTCCTCGAAGTACACCCGCGGGCGCCTGGGGAGCCTTGCTGCCCGCGCACGCACCTCCCCGAGCCCCGCCTCGAGCCGCGCGGCGAGCGCCTCGGCCCGCGCCTGGCAGCCGATCATGCCACCGAGGGTGCGGATCATGGCGAGGATGCCCGCGACGCTGCGCTGGTTGAAGACGTGCACCGCGAGTCCGGCGCGCACCAGCTCGGCGGCGATGTCGGCCTGCAGATCCGAGAAGCCGAGCACCAGGTCGGGCATCAGCCCGAGGATGCGCCCCGTATGGGCGCTGGTGAAAGCCGATACCCGCGGCTTCTCGCGCCGGGCGCGCGGCGGGCGCACCGTGAAGCCGGAGATGCCCACGATCCGCCAGTCCTCGCCCAGCAGGTAGAGCGTCTCGGTCGTCTCCTCGGTGAGGCACACGATCCGGTGCGGGTAGGCTGAAATCGCGGTCATGTTGGCGCCCGTCCGGGGGCGGGCACTGTATCCTTAGAGGATGTCGGCGCGCATCTGGGCGTTCCTCGACTGGTGTTTCTTCGGCCCGGCCTCCGAGCGCACCGGGCCCGCGGGGCGGGCGCTGCGCCTGCTGCGCTACAGCTACGCGGTGGTGCGCGACCTGGCGCGCGGCGACATCAACCTGCGCGCCATGAGCCTGGTGTACACGACGCTCCTGTCGCTGATACCCCTGCTCGCCTTCAGCTTCGCGGTGCTGAAGCTCTTCGGCGGGCACCGCGACCTGGTGCCGGTGGTGTACGAGTTCTTCCGTCCGGTGGGCGAGCCGGCCGCGACCGAGCTCACCACGCGCGTCATGCTGTTCGCCAGCCACGTGAGCAGCGGCGTGGTCGGCTCGGTGGGCCTCGCGCTGCTCGCCTGGACGCTGCTCGACACCATCAGGAAGGTCGAGGACAGCTTCAACTTCCTGTGGCACGTCGACCAGCCCCGCGGCTTCGCGCGGCGGCTGGCCGAGTACACCACGCTGCTCATCGCCGGGCCGGTGGTGCTGGTCGGGTTCATCGGGCTCTCCCACCACGCGCTCGCCAGCGCTCCGGTGCAGGAGGTGGCGCGGCTCGAGTGGCTGCGCAGCGGCGCCATCACGCTGGCCCCCTACGCCATGGTGAGCGCCTTCTTCACCGCGCTCTACATGATGGTGCCGAACACGCGGGTGCAGTGGCGGGCGGCGCTCACCGGCGCCGTGGTGGGCGGGGTGCTGTGGGCCGCGATCGGCAAGATGTTCACCGCGCTGGTGGTGTACTCGACGCGCCTCACCATCGTGTACGCGGGCTTCGCCTTCGTGGTGGCGGCGCTGCTGTGGACCTACTTCGGCTGGCTGATCCTGCTCGCCGGGGCGCAGCTGTCCTTCTACGTGCAGAACCCGACTTACCTGCGCCTCGGTCTGCAGCAGCTGCGGCTCTCGAGCGTCGAGCTCGAGGAGCTGGCCCTCAAGCTCATGTACTTCGTCGGCCGCAGCCACGTGACCGGCGGGCAGCGCTGGACGGTGAACGGACTCGCCACCGAGCTCGGGCTGCCCGGCATCGCGGTGGCGCAGATGGCCACGACGCTCGAGCACGCCGGGCTGGTGATCGTGACCGATGACGATGAGCTGGTGCCCGCGCGCGACATCGGGCACATCGGCGTGCACGAGTTGCTGCAGATCGCGCGCGACCAGAAGAGCGGCCACGTCGCGCCGCGCAACGTGCCGATCCCGCCGGTGGACCGCGTGCTCTCGAGCGTAGCCGAAGCACTGCGCCGCAGCAGCGGCGAGCTCACGCTGCGCGACCTGGTCGAGGAGGTGCCGCGGCCGACGCTGGCGCTGGCCCGCAGCAAGGGACAGTCGGAAGGGCGCTAGGCCCCGCCCGTGCGCGCCCGCTGGTCACTCACCGGCGATGGTCATTTCCCCGACGAGCAGCGAGCCGGTGCAGATCGCGCCGCGCCGGTCGGTGTCGGCGCCGAGGGCGACGATCCCGCGGTACATGCCCGGGAGGTTGCCGGCGATCGTAACCTCGTGCACCGGGTGGACGAGCTGCCCGTTCTCGACCCAGAAGCCGCTCGCCCCGCGCGAGTAATCGCCGGTCACGCCGTTGACGCCCTGCCCCATGAGCTCGGTGACCAGCAGCCCGGTGCCGAGACGCGCCAGGAACTCCCCGGGTGCGAGCTCCCCGGCGCTGCTCGCGACGATGAGGTTGTGGATCCCGCCGGCGTTGCCGGTGGTCTTCAGTCCCAGCCGCCGCGCCGAGTAGCTGCCGAGCACGTACCCCCCGAGCACCCCGTCGCGCACCAGCTCGCGATCGTGCGTGGCGGCGCCCTCCTGGTCGAAGGGCGCGCTCGCCAGCCCCTTCGGCAGGTGCGGCCGCTCGTGCATCTGCAGGAACGCCGGGAACACCTGCCGGCCGGCCGCGCCGAGCAGGAACGAGGCCTTGCGGTACTGGCTGGTGCCGCGGATCGCGCCGACGAAATGCCCGAGCAGACCGCGTGCCATTTCGGGACTGAAGGCGACCGGCGCGCGGCGCGTGCCGAGCCGCCGCGCGCCGAGGCGCGCCAGCGCGCGCGCCCCCGCCGTGCGCCCGACGGTGGCGGCATCCGCGAGGTCTGCCGGGTCGCGCGCCACGCTGTACCAGTGATCGCGCTGCATCTCGCCGCCCTGCGCGGCGATCAGCGAGCAGCTCAGCGAGTGGCTGGTCGAGGAGTAGCCGGCGAGGAAGCCGAGCGAGTTGCCGTAGACACCGCTGTGGCGCTGGGTCGCCACCGTCGCGCCCTCGGAGTTGGTGAGCCGCGCATCGAGCGCGAGCCCGGCCGCCTCGCACTCGCGCGCCAGCTCGATGGCGCGCTCGGGCACGAGCTCCCAGGGATGATCGAGATCGAGATCGGGTATGTCGCGGGCGAGCGCTTCGGGCTCGACCAGTCCCGCGTAGGCATCCTCGGCCGTGTAGCGGGCGATGGCGCAGGCCTTGGCCACCGTCTCGAGCAGCGCGCCGCGCACGAGATCGGCGCTGCTCGCCGAGCCCTTGCGCTTGCCGAAGTACACCGTGAGCGCCAGCCCGCGGTCGCGCTGGTACTCGACGGTGTCGACCTCGCCCAGGCGCACGTTGACGGTGAGGCCGCGGCTCACCGAGGCGTCGGCCTCGCACTGCGTGGCTCCCTGGCGGCGTGCCTCCTCGAGCACCAGGCTGGTGAGCTCGGCGAGTTGCGCGGTCGGGATGAGCTCGGCGGTGGATGGCATCGCGGATGCTCGGCCGGGAGATTCAGCGTAGTGTAACAGCCGCCCGCCGCCGCCCACGCGGCCGGGAGGCGGGCGGACCGACGGGAGCACGATGCACGACGAGCCGGAAGGCGGCGCCGCCGCAGCCCCGCGCCCC
>DASSQU010000069.1:0-2502 GCA_035702325.1 Steroidobacteraceae bacterium | reverse complement strand
TTCAGGATCCGCCGGATCACCTCCGCCCGCGGGTGCCACAGCTTCGGGTGCAGACCCACGTAGTGCTCGAGGCGCGCGAAGTACACCCACAGGAACAGCACCCCCGCGGCGATCGCCAGGCTGCTCGCGAGGCCCGCGCCCGCGGTGCCGAGCGGGTGGTGCGTGCCCCAGCCGGCGATCAGCACCGGCGCGAGCAGCGTGTTCAGGATCACCGTGAGCATCTGCACCACCATGGTCGGCTGCACGATGCCGGTGCCGCGCAGCGCCGAGCTCATGGCGATGAGCGCGAACTGCAGCGCGAGCCCCGGGGTGTACCAGTAGAGGTAGGCGGCACCGGCCGCGGCCGCCGGCGGGCTCGCCGCGACCGCGCGCAGGTACGGGCCGCCGGCGACGAAGCCCGCCAGCAGCGTCAGCAGCCCGCACCCCGCCGACAGCAGCACCGACTGGTTGAAGATCAGGTTGGCCTCGGACTGATCCTTGCGCCCCACCGCGTGGGACACCAGCGCCACCGTGCCGACCCCGAGCATCTGCGTCAGTGCCATGATGACGAATGCGACGGTACCGGCGGTGCTGACGCCGGCGATCGCGGCATCGCCGAGCTGCGCCACGAAATACAGGTCGACCAGGAAGTACAGCGTCTGGAACAACATGCCGACGGCGATCGGCACCGCCATCGCCACCAGCTGCCTGAGGATCGGGCCCTCGGTCAGGTCGCGCATTCCCCCCCCCCTGTGCGGCTCGCCCGCCCCGCGGGCGACGGGCTGCCGGGGCGCCACATTAGATGAGGCCGCGGACGGTTGCCATCCGCGGTGCGGGTGTCCTCCCATTCCGGGAGATTGGCTTCCCCCGGTCGATTCGGTCACATTGGCGGGCGGTAGCCGGGCCCCGGGCCCGACGAGGACCCCGTACTTGAACGAATCCGCCCTGCAGATGAGCCGCGCCGCGGCCGCCGGCCGCACCGCCGTGGCGGTCCTCGCCGCCATCAGCTTCTGCCATCTGCTGAACGACATGATGCAGTCGCTGCTGCCGGCGCTCTACCCGATGCTGAAGAGCAGCTACCGCCTCACCTTCGGGCAGATCGGGCTCCTCACCTTCACCTTCCAGTTCACCGCCTCGCTGCTGCAGCCGATCGTCGGGGCGATGTCCGATCGCACGCCGCGCCCCTACTCGCTCGCGACCGGCATGGCGTTCACGCTCGCGGGCCTGCTGCTGCTCGCCTTCGCGGCCAGCTATCCGCTGCTGCTGTGCGCGGCGGCGCTGATCGGCACCGGCTCCTCGGTCTTCCACCCCGAGTCCTCGCGCGTGGCGCGCATGGCCTCGGGCGGCAAGCACGGGCTGGCGCAATCGGTGTTCCAGGTGGGCGGCAACCTCGGCTCCTCGGCCGGTCCGCTGCTCGCCGCCTTCATCGTGCTGCCGCACGGCCAGACGAGCGTGGCGTGGTTTTCGGCGGTGGCGCTGCTGGCGATGTTCCTGCTGTTCAACGTCGGGCACTGGTACAAGGCCCACGGCCTGACGCGCCTGGCGCACGCGGCGCGCAGCCGCGCCATCGACGCGCCGCGCCGCCGCGTGGCGGGCGCGATCGCGGTGCTGCTGGCGCTCATCTTCTCCAAGTATTTCTATCTCGCCAGCATCACGAGCTACTACACCTTCTATCTGATCGAGCACTTCCACGTCACGGTGCGCAGCTCCCAGCTGCACCTGTTCGTGTTCCTCGCCGCCGCCGCCGCCGGTGGCATGATCGGCGGACCGATCGGCGACCGGATCGGCAGCAAGAAGATCATCTGGGTATCGATCCTCGGCGTGCTGCCCTTCACGCTGCTGCTGCCGCACGCGAACCTGTTCTGGACCGGGATGCTCAGCGTGCCGATCGGACTGATCATCGCCTCGGCGTTCCCGGCGATCGTGGTGTACGCGCAGGACCTGCTCCCCGGGCGCACCGGCACGGTCGCCGGCATGTTCTTCGGCCTCGCCTTCGGCATGGGGAGCGTCGGCGCGGCGGTGCTCGGCAAGCTCGCCGACACCTTCGGCATCAGCTTCGTCTACGAGCTGTGCGCCTTCCTGCCGCTCATCGGACTGTTGACGGGACTGCTGCCCGACGTGCGGCACAAGGTGCGCGCGGTCGAGTCGTGAAGCTCGTGTCGCAGGCGCTGCTCGATGAGCTCGCGGCCCGCGCGGCGGCGAGCCCCCGGGGCCGCGCCCACCACAATCTGCACGCCTCGGCCGACGATCCGGTGCAGCGCTTCCTGGTGGCCGCGATGCGCAATTCCTACTTCCGGCCGCACCGTCACACCACCCGCGCGGAGCTCGCCGTGCTGCTGCGCGGGCGCGTGAGCGTGGTGCTGTTCGACGAGCGCGGGGTGGTGACCGGGCGCGGCGCGATCGGGGACGGCAGCGGCAACTTCGCCTACGAGACCGCCCCGGGGACCTGGCACACGCTCGTCGCCGAGGCCGATGGCACGACCTTCCTCGAGATCAAGCAAGGTCCCTACGATCCGGCGAGCG
>DASSQU010000068.1:0-3762 GCA_035702325.1 Steroidobacteraceae bacterium | reverse complement strand
TTCAGCGACGAGATCTACGACCAGATGACTTACGAGGGCGCGGAATTCGTGCCCATGGCGACGCTGGTGCACGACACGCTGTGCGCGACGCTCGCGGGGCTCTCCAAGGTCTACCGGGCGTGCGGCTACCGCGTCGGCTGGGCGGTGTTCTCCGGGCGCACGCATGCCGCGGCCGACTATCTCAAGGGCCTCGAGCTGCTCGGCTCGCTGCGCCTGTGCAGCAACGTGATGGGCCAGTGGGCCGTGCAGACCGCCCTCGGCGGACATCAGAGTGTCCGCGAGCTCGTATCCCCGGGAGGGCGGCTGTTCGAGTCGCGCGCCGCGATCCTGGACGCCATGCGCGCGAGCCGCTTCCTCGTCCTCGAGCCGCCGGGCGGGGCCATGTACGCCTTCATCGGGGTCGACCCGCGAGCGCTTCCGGATTTCGACGATCAGCGCTTCGCGCAGGATCTGCTCGAGCAGCAGCACGTGCTCATCGCCCCCGGGGTGAGCTTCAACGTGCCTTACCGCACTCACTTCCGCATCACCAACCTGCCGGACGCCGCGGTGCTGCGCGAGGTGTTCGCGCGCATCGAGGAGCTGCTCTGCGGCTATGGGGCGATGAGCGGCACGCCCGCGGCGCAGCCGGGCGCCGCGGGCGGGGCGGGGAACGTCGTGAGCGCCCGCTCGAGATTCAAGTGATTTCTCACGAATAGGCTTTAATATCCTGGTTTGTTTAGGCTTCCTACCGACGTCAGCGACGCACTGAGACGCGGCGTCACGCTGGTGGTGCCGACGCCGCAGCGCGCCCACGCGGTGCGCCTGGCGCACGCCGCCGCCGAGCTCGCCGCGGGCCGGCGTGTCTGGGCTAGCGCGGATGTGCTGACCCCTTCGGCCTGGGCCCGTCGCGAGTGCGAGCGCCGGGCGGCCGACGCCCCGGCCGACTGGCCGCGGGTTCTCGCTCCTGCGGAGGAGTGGCTGCTGTGGCGGCAGGTCGCGCAGCAGGCCGCGGGCGATGCCCCGCTGCTCGATACCGGGCTGCTCGCCGAGTCGCTGCAGCGGGCGAGCGAGCGGGCCGCCGAGTACGGCGTGGCGCTGCTGCGCGGTACACCGGGCAGCGAGGTGGCGCTGCTTCACGAAGCACAGCGCCTGTTCGAGACGCGCTGCCGCGAGCTCGGAGCGGCGAGCTTGAGCGCTCTCGCCTCGCGCCTGGGTGACGACCCCGGCGGGCGGCCGCTGCTGCTGCGGGGCTTCGACGCCGTTCCCCGTCGGCTCGCCGCGCTCGCGGCGGCCGGGGCCGCCGGAGCTGCGGCTGCGGACGGGGCGGGTGCCGTACCTCGCGGCGTGCGCACGGACGACGCGCAGTGCCAGCTCGAGGCGATTGCCGCCTGGTGCGGCGAGCGGCTCGCCAGCCAGCCCGACGCGCGGCTGCTCGTGATGCTCCCCGGCCCGCCCGGCACCCGCGAGCGGCTGGCGGCGCTCGTGAGTGGCGTGCTCGATCCCGGCGCGGCGTTCGCTCGCCCCGGCGCCACCAGATCTGCGGTGGGGATCGAAGGGGGCGAGCCCTTCGGCTCGTTGCCGTTGCCGGCGCACGCGCTGGTCTCGCTCGCGGTTCTCGCACGGGAGGCGATCGAGATCGGGCAGCTGTGCCGCTGGCTGACCGCACCGTGTTGGGAAAGCCCGGGGCCCTCGGCGCGGGCGGCGCTCGCACAGCTCCTGCGCCGGCGACTATCCGCCCGGATGGAGCTGGGTGAGTTCCTCGGCGTGCTGCAGCTCGCGCCCCGGGAGCTCACGGGTGCAGCGCGCGAGCTCGATGCGCGGATCCGGCGGGCCCGCGGGCTGCTCGGCGAGGGCAGTGCCTCACCGCGACGCTGGGCCGAGCGCTTCGAGGGCGCGCTCGGGGCCCTCGGCTGGCCGGGCCCTCTGCCCGCCGACAGCGCCCTGCACCAGACGCGCCTGCGCTGGCGCGAGCTGCTCGACCAGTTCGGCGAGCTCGCCGCGAGCGCCGGGAGCCTCAGCCTGGACGGGGCCCGCCAGCTGCTGCGCGCGCTGGCGCTGCACACCGCGTATCGTCCGGCGGACGAGGGTCTGCCGGTGACGATCTCGCCGATGCTGGCCGATCCGGTGGTGATCTACGACGGAATCTGGGTCGGGTCGCTGAGCGCCGACGTGCTGCCGCTGCCCGTCGCCCCGGATCCGTTCCTCGCATTGCGGGCGCAGCTCGATGCCGGCGTTCCGGAGGCGAGCGCGGCGGGACGCCGCGCACAGGCGCAGGCTCTGCTCGCCTCCTGGCGCCGCGGGGCCGCGCAGCTCGTGCTCTCGGTGCCCGCGCGCGAGCAGGATCTGCAGCTGCTGCCGAGCCCGTGCCTCGCGGGCACGCCGCTGTGCGACGACAAGGCGGCGGGATTGTGGCTGCCGAAGCGCCTGCACCGCGACGGATGCGTCGAAGCGCTCCCGGACGATACCGGCGAGCGCTTCAATGCCCTGAGCCCGCTGCCGTCGGGCACCCGCGCGCTCACGCTGCAGAACGCCTGCGCATTTCGCGCCTACGGGGAGCTGCGGCTCGGGGCGACTCCGCCGGAGGAACCCGAGCCCGGTGTGCCGATGACCGAGCGGGGAGTGCTGCTGCATGCGGCGCTGCAGATGCTCTGGCAGCGCCTCGGCGGCTCGCAGGGCCTCGCCGCGCTCGACGGGCCGGCGCTCGATGCGCTGATCGGTGAGTGCGTGGCCCGGGCGGCCCAGGCGGTGCCGCCCGGGCCGCGCGCACGCCGGCGGCGCGTGAGTCCGGCGTCCGCCGGGCAGTTCGAGCTCTTCGCGGCGCTCTCCCCGGCGCTCGAGCGCGAGTGCCGGCGGGCACAGGCCCTGATCCACAGCCTCTGCGAGCTCGAGCGTACGCGCGCGCCCTTCACGGTCGAGGCAACCGAGTATGCGACGGAGCTGCGGCTCGGCGGCGGCCGTCTCCGCATGCGGCTCGACCGCGTGGACCGGATCGCCGCCGGACGCGCGGTGCTCGACTACAAGAGCGGCCGGCCCGGAAGTCCGGACTGGTACGGCGAGCGCCCCACGCACCCGCAGCTGCTCGCCTACGCCGCTGCCCTCGGCGCCGACGTCGCCGCCCTCGCCACGGTCAACCTGACGGCACGCGAGGTGCGCTTCACCGGGGTCGCGGCTGCGGCTGACCTGCTGCCGCGGGTGAAAGCCCTGGCAGGCGGACCGGGCGCCGGCCCCGAGTGGAGCACGCAGCTCGGGCGCTGGCGGGAGCTTCTCGAGCGGCTGGTGCGCGCTTTCCTCGCCGGCGAGGCACGCGTCGATCCGGCGCCGGGCGCGTGCGACTACTGTCATCTCACGGACCTGTGCCGCATCGGGGCGCATGACAGCCCCGAGCCGCCCACGCACGCGGATGCCGGCGATGAGTAAGGCGGCGCTGCGGCTCGATGCGCTCGATGAGGCGGCGCGTGCCGAGGCGAGCACGGCGACGGCCTCGATCCTGCTGGAAGCCCCGGCGGGCTCGGGCAAGACCACCGTGCTCACGCAGCGCTTCCTCGGGCTCCTCGCGACGGTCGACGACCCGGGCGAGATCCTCGCGATCACCTTCACACGCAAGGCGGCCGCCGAGATGCGCGGGCGGGTCGTGCGCGCGCTGCTCGGCGAGCTCGCTGCGACCGATCCCGAAGCGCAGTCGCTGCGGGCGCTCGCTGCGGCGGCGCTCGCCCACGGCCGCGCGCGCGGCTGGCAGCTCGCCACCGACCCGCAGAGCCTGCGGATCCAGACGATCGACTCCTT
>DASSQU010000067.1:0-7392 GCA_035702325.1 Steroidobacteraceae bacterium | reverse complement strand
CGTGCTCATCGCTGCCCGCCTCGAGACGGCCGAGACCCGCGGCGCGGCGGATGAGCGGCTCGTAGAGCCGCTCCCACGCCCAGCCCGGCGCCATGAAAGTCTTGTAGTAGAAGCCCGCCGGCAGAAAGCGCCCGAGGAGATCGTTGACGGCGAGCGCATCGAAGCGCAGCGAGGGCCAGCGGTTCTGGCTCTCGGCCACGAGACCCTCGTCGAGCGGGAGCGTCGTCGCGGGGCAGTTCGGTTCGCGGCCCGCCGCCGTCAGCACGTCGACGAGCGCGCAGGGCTCGTCGGGCCCCGCGGTCACGACACCGCGCGGCCGGTGGTACTTGAAGCTCCGGCCGGCGAGCAGCAGTCCGTTGGCGAGCAGCGCCGAGGCGAGCGTGTCGCCCGCGAGTCCCTCGAGCTCGCGCTCGTCGAAGCGAAACCGCAGCGGCCGCTGCGGATCGGTGAGGAGCCCGGGAGCGATGCGCGAGGGACCCCGCATCAGCCGCGCGCCTCCGGGGGCGGCGGGGGCTCGTCCGCCGGCGCGCCGACCCAGTGGATGTCGTGGGTGAGGGTGTGGCGCCGCACCTTGAGCAGCCGCCGGCATCCGCCGGCGTGCAACCACCACTCGAGGTGCCAGCCGAGCGGATTCGCCCGCTGGTAGACGTAGGCGACGAAGGCCGCCGCGCCGGCGTCCGCCCCGGGCCTCACCTTGCCGGCATCGCCGCGGTAACGGAACTCGACTTCGTCGCGCTCGCCGCACCACGGGCAGGGAATCCTCAGCATGGCCCCGGCTCTCGCGCGTGCAGGCACAGGGGCGAGGCGCAAAGCGCCGAGCGGGCGCACAGGGATGTGCGCCCAGGGCTTGCGCGCAGCAGGACAGCGCAGCGCAATGTCCGATGCGAGCTTCATACTAGTGCAGCCAGGGGAAGGGGCCGGCGCCGCGCTCATCGATCGTGCGCCCCGCGGCGAAGCGGGCGAGATCGAGGTGCGCGGCGAGCGGGTGCGGCGCGCCGCGGGCGATGAGGTGCGCGGTGGTCAGCCCGCCGGCGGGAATCGCCTTGAAGCCGCCGTAGCACCAGCCGCCGTTCACGATCAGCCCCGCGAGCGGCGTGCGGGAGATGATCGGCGAGCCATCCATGCTCATGTCCATGACGCCACCCCATTGCCGCAGCACTTTCACGCGCGCGAGTCCCGGCAGCAGCGTCACGGCCGCGGCCGCCACTTCCTCGACCATCGGGAGCGTGCCGCGCTGGCCGTAGGTGTTGTAGCCGTCGATCGCCCCGCCGAAGACCAGCCCGCCCTTGTCCGACTGGCTGATATAGAAGTGTCCGGCGCCGTAGGTGAGCACCACGTCGAGCACCGGCTTCAGGCCCTCGCTGACGAAGGCCTGCAGCACGTGGGTCTCGATCGGCAGCTCGACGCCCGCCATGCGCGCGAGCTGCGAGGAGAAGCCGGCGACCGCGAGGCACACCGTGTCCGCGGCGATGAAGCCGCGGGTGGTCTCGACGCCGGCCACCCGCCCGGCTGTGCTGCAGATGCCGGTGACCTCGCAGTGCTCGACGATGTCGGCGCCGGCCTCGCAAGCCGCGCGTGCGTAGCCCCAGGCGACCGCATCGTGCCGCACGGTGCCGCCGCGCGGCTGCAGGAAGCCGCCGAGCACCGGGTAGCGGCCGTTGTCGAGGTCGATGAGCGGCACCAGGCGCCTGACGGTCTCACGGTCGAGCTCCTCGGCATCCACGCCGAGAACGCGCATCAGATTGGCGCGGCGCGTGAACAGGTCGCGCTGCGCCTCGGTGTGGAACAGGTTGAGGGTACCGCGCTGGCTCACCATGGCATTGAAGTTCAGCGTGCGCTCGAGTCCCTCCCACAGCTTCAGGGACAGCTCGTAGAAGCGGATGTTGTCGGGCTGGAAGTAGTTCGAGCGGATGATGGTCGTGTTGCGCCCGACGTTGCCGAGTCCGAGCGCACCGCGCTCGAGCACCGCGACGTCGCGCATGCCGAACTCGGTCGCCAGGTAGAACGCGGTGGCGAGCCCGTGACCGCCGCCGCCGACGATCACGACGCGATAGCCGGGACGGGGCGAGGCCTTGGTCCAGGCGGGCGACCAGCCGCGCTGCCCGGTGAGTCCCTCGCGCAGCAGGCGCCACAGCGAGTAACGGCCGCTCGAGACGCGCCGCGGGGGGGTTGAGTTCGCGGGGGAGTGCGGCGGAGGCGGCATCGGTGGGCACCATGATAAAGGTGTCGCGCGCGGCGCACACGGGCACCGGGCGGCCCTTGACGCACGCGGTGGCAACCGACAACGTGCGTGGGTGGCGCAGGTGCTCAAGTCGCTGTGTGTGGCCGCCGCCCTGGCGCTCGGCCTGTGCTCGCCGCTCGACGCGGCGGTGGTCGTCTCCTCGAAGCTCTCGAGCGAGTCGGCCATGCTCGGGGAGATGATCCGGCTGCTGCTCAATGCGCACGGCATTCCGACGGTCGACCGCATGACCCTCGGCGCGACCCCGGTGGTGCGCCAGGCACTGCTCACGGGTGCGATCGACCTGTACGTCGAGTACACCGGCAACGCGGGCTTGTTCTTCAACGACGCCGCCGATCCCGCCTGGAAGAGCCTCCAGGCCGGCTACCGGCTGGGGTCGCGGCTCGACTACGCCGCGCACCGCATCGTGTGGCTGACGCCCGCCGACGCCAGCAACTCCTGGGCGCTCGCCGTGCGGCGCGACGTCGCGGCGGCGAACCACCTGAAGACCCTGAGCGACTTCGGCCGCTGGGTGGCGCACGGCGGGGGGGCGGTGCTCGCCTGCTCGGCCGAATTCGCCAACGCCGGCACGCTGCGCTCGCTCGAGCGAACCTACGGCTTCAGGCTGCGCTCCGACCAGATGATCGTGCTCGCCGGCGGGGAGACCGCGGCCACCATCACCGCCGCGGCCGCCAACACCAACGGCGTCAACACGGCGATGGTGTACGGCACCGACGGCGGCATCGTCGCGGCCAACCTCGTGCTGCTCGAGGACGACCGCCACGAGCAGCCGGTGTACGCGCCGGTGCCGATGATCCGCGCTGCGGTTCTCGAGCAGTACCCGCAGATCGCCGCCATCGTGAAGCCGCTCATGGAGAGCTTCACCCGCGAGAGGCTCCAGCAGCTCAACGCGCGCGTGCAGGTCGACGGCGAGTCGGCCGAGGCGGTGGCGCGCGAGTACCTCGAGGCGCAGGGCCTGCTGCAGTGACGGGGCCGAGCCGGTTACGCCTGGATCCGCTCGGGGCGCTGCTGGTCGCGGCCGGGGCCGCGGCGGTCGTCTTCCTGCCCTTCGTGCTCTTCAAGGCGAACCGCATCGTGCCGGGCGAGCCGCGCGCGCTCGCCCAGGTACTGCCGGCCTGGGGCGCACTCGCGTACCAGGCGGCGCTCGCCGCGGCGGCCATCGTCGCGCTCCTGGTGGCCGATGCGCGCACCCGCCTCGCCGTCGCGCTGCTCGCGGTTGCGGCGGTGGCGCTCGCCGCCGGAGCCGCCGGGGATGCGCTCACGCCGCCCGGCAACCGCGTGGTGCGCATCGCACCGGGCGGCGCCTTCTGGGTGCTGCTGGTCGGCCTCGGCCTGATGGCGACCGACGCCGTGACGCGGCTGCGCCCCGGACCGCTCGCGCGCGTGCTGTTTCTCGCCGGCTCGCTCGCCGTGCTCGGCCTCGCCCTCGCCCACGGCACCTTCGATCATCTCTCCGTGATGCGCGAGTACGCAGTCAATGCGGCCCGCTTCGCTCCCGAGCTCCGCCGGCACGTGCTGCTCGCGTTCGGCTCGCTCGCCGGGGCCGTCGTGGTGGCGCTGCCGCTCGGCATCCTCTGCCATCGCGCACCGCAGCTGCGCCCGGGGATCCTCGCTGCGCTCAACGTGGTGCAGACCATTCCCGCGATCGCGCTCTTCGGGATCCTCATGGCGCCGCTCGGGGCGCTGGCCGCCGCGGTGCCGTTCGCCGGCCGGCTTGGCGTGGGCGGCATCGGCGCGGCTCCCGCGGCGGTGGCGCTGTTCCTCTATTCGCTGCTGCCGGTAGTCGCCAACACCGCGACGGGCCTCAGGCGCGTGTCGCGCGCGGCGGTCGAGGCGGCACACGGCATGGGAATGACGGGCTGGCAGGTGCTCACGGGGGTCGAGCTGATTCTCGCGCTGCCGGTCATCCTCACCGGGATCCGCGTGGTGCTGGTGCAGAACATCGGCATGGTGACGGTGGCGGCGCTCATCGGCGGCGGCGGTCTCGGCGCCTTCGTCTTCCAGGGAATCGGACAGACGGCGATCGACCTGGTGCTGCTCGGCGCGATCCCGATCGTGGCGCTGGCGTTCTCCACCGCACTGGTGCTCGATGCGCTGGTCGAGGTCATGGAGCGCTCCCGGGCATGATCACGCTCGAGAACCTCACCAAGCGCTACGGCGAGACGACCGTGGTCGACGGGGTGTCGCTCACCGTCGAGCGCAACTCCATCACGGTGATCGTCGGCACCTCGGGCTCGGGCAAGTCGACGCTGCTGCGCATGATCAACCGGCTGGTGGAGCCGACCAGCGGGCGGGTGCTGCTCGACGGGCGCGATACGCGCGCGGAGCCGGCCCATCTGCTGCGCCGGCGGATCGGCTACGTGATCCAGGGAAACGGCCTCTTTCCTCACCGCACCGTGGCGGAGAACATCGCCACGGTGCCGCGGCTCCTCGGCTGGGAAGCGCCGCGCATCGCCGCGCGCGTGCGCGAGCTGCTCGAAGTGTTCCAGCTCGACCCCGCGCAGTATGCCGATGTGCTGCCGCACCAGCTCTCCGGCGGCCAGCAGCAGCGCGTGGGAGTCGCGCGCGCACTCGCGGCGGGCGCCGCGGTGCTGCTCATGGACGAGCCGTTCGGCGCGCTCGATCCCATCATCCGCGCCAAGGCGCAGGAGGATCTGCTCGGCATCCAGCGTCGCTACGGGACCACCGTGGTGCTGGTGACGCACGACATGGAGGAGGCCTTCCGGCTCGGGAACCGCGTGGCGGTGATGAGCCAGGGACGGGTGCTGCAATACGACCGGCCGGCCGTGCTGCTCACGCACCCGGCGGACTCCTTCGTGTCGCGCATGACCGGAATCGCGGACCGCGCCATGCGGCTGCTGTCGCTCACCACCGCCGCCGAGGCCGCGGCGCCGGGTGCCGCGGACGGGCCGGCGGTGCCGGGCTCGGCATCATTGCGCGACGTGCTGTGCGAGCTCGTGTGGAGCGGCGCGGGATCGGCCACCGTGCTCGACGCCGACGGCACGCCGCGCGGGCACCTCACGGTTGCGGCGATCCTCGCCCGCGGGCGGCCCTGAACCGTGCCGCGTGCCGCCACACTGCTGCGGCTCGGGGCGCTGGCGCTCCTCGTCGCATTCCTCGCCGTGCCGCAACGCTTCGCGCCGCTCTTTGCGCCGCTCACGCAGTATGGGGCCCCGCCCATCTACGATCAGGGCAATCTCGCGCTGCTGGCGCTCGCCCAGCTCGGCACGGTGTGCCTGGCGGCCGCCGCGAGCACGCTGGTGGCAGTCGGGCTCGGAATCCTGGTGACGCGCGGGTTCGGCGCCCAGTTCCTCGCGCTGTCGCGCACCCTGGTGAACGTCGGTCAGACCTTTCCGCCGGTCGCCGTGCTCGCGGTCGCGGTGCCGCTGGTCGGATTCGGCGAGAAGCCGACGCTGATCGCGCTCTTCGCCTATGGGCTGCTGCCGATCTTCGAGAACACGCTGGTGGGACTGCGAACCTGCCCGCCCGCCGTGCTCGAGGCGGCGAGCGGCATGGGTTTGAGCGCCCGCGAGCGGCTGCTGTCGGTGGAGCTGCCGCTCGCGCTGCCGCTCATCCTCGAGGGGGTGCGCCTGTCGCTCGTCATCAACGTGGGCACCGCGACCATCGGATCGACCGTGGCAGCGAAGGGCCTGGGCGAGGTCATCATCGCCGGACTCCTCTCGAGCAACACGGCCTTCATCCTCCAGGGGGGGCTGGTCACCGGCCTCATGGCGATCCTGCTCTACGAGGGACTGGTTGCTCTCGAGCGGCGGCTGCTGCGCGGCGTCGGCCCGGACTGAGACCTGGAACGAGGCGGGGGACGGCGAGGGCGGTTAGCCTTTTAAATTCAGTGCCTTGACCCCAACAAGGTAGAATCCCGACATGACCCGGGCGCTGACCGATTCCGACTCACCGGCCGCGACGGCGCTGCGCGAGCGGCCAGCCGCGGTCGAGATGCCGACGATGCTGCTGATCGTCGCGACCTACGCGGGGTGGCTCGGCATCACCTTCGCCTACGGGCGCTGGCCGCTGTGGGCGGTCGCTCCCATCGGCGCGCTGCTCGTGACGCTGCACGGGTCGCTGCAGCACGAGATCGTCCACGGTCACCCGACCCGCTGGCGCAGCCTCAACCGGCTGTTCGCCGTCGTACCGTTGTCGCTGTGGCTGCCCTTCGACAGCTACGTGCGCACGCACCTCGCGCACCATATCGACGAGCGCATCACCGACCCGATCGACGATCCGGAGTCCTACTACTGGACGGCGCGCGACTGGGAGCGGCTGGGCCCGCTCGGCCGCGCCATCGTGCGCGTGCAGCAGACGCTCGCCGGGCGGGTGACGGTCGGGGCGTTCTGGGCCATCGGCCGGTACCTGCACGGCGAATGGCGCGCCATCGTCGCGAATGAGCCGGGCGTGCGGGCGATCTGGATCGAGCACCTGCTGTGGTGCGTGCCGGTGATCGCGTGGGTGAAGCTCGTGTGCGGCATGCCGATCTCACTGTACGCGCTCACCATCGCCGTTCCGGGCACCAGCATCACGCTCATCCGCTCCTTCGCCGAGCATCGCGCGCGCCCTCACGTGCGGGCGCGCATCGCGCTCGTCGAGGGCTCGTGGATTCTCGGACCGCTGTATCTCTTCAACAACCTGCACGCGCTGCATCACGAGGCGCCGTGGATTCCGTGGTACGAGTACCCGGCCCGCTACCGCGTGATCCGCGCGCGGCTGATCGCGGAGAACGAGGGGCTCGTCTACCACACCTATTTCGACGTCGCCCGCCGCTTCCTCTTCCGCCCGCACGACTCGCCGTTGCATCCGATGGATCGGGTACCCGTTGGATCATGAGCGGGACGCTTGACGGGGACGTCAAACGTGAGGAAGCACGCGAAAGCTAAGCGCCGCTCGCGCCGTGACGTGATGAAGAGGGCGAGCTTCGTTCGCAAGCTCATCCGGGAGCAGCCCTTCGAGACGGCCTGCGACGTGCTCGCAGATGCCGCCAGGCGCATGGGGGATGTGCGCCTGCGGATACGGCGCGGATGAGACGCTACCTGCTCGACTCATCCTTTGTCATCGATCAGGCCGGATGCTCGTATCCGGCCGCCTTCGCTTCCCGGTCCCAGTCGAGCAGCCTCGCGTAGGAGGCCGCTTGCGCCGCGGCG
>DASSQU010000066.1:0-2464 GCA_035702325.1 Steroidobacteraceae bacterium | reverse complement strand
CCGCTGCGGCGCCGCGGCCGGCCGGAGCGCCGCGTTCGGCGGCCGCTCCCGCGGCAGCGGCAGCGGCAGCCGGCGGCGGCTTCCACCTCAATCGCATCGTGGGCGCTTCCGCCGCCCGGCTCTACATCGCCGGCGAAGCGGGCCACCTGTACCGCAGCGACGACGGCGGCGCTCACTGGCGCGAGCTCGCCTCGCCCTACGCCGGCTCGTTCTTCGACGTGCTGCCGCTGGCGGGCGATGCGCTGCTGGCGAGCGGCCTGCGCGGCAATCTGTACCGCTCGGAGGACGCCGGCGCGAGCTGGCGGCATCTCGACACCGGCACCGTGGCGCTGCTCGACGGGGCGGCGGCGCTGCCCGGCGGAGCGCTCGCCGTCGTGGGGCTGTCGGGCGTGGTGCTGGTGAGCCGCGACGGCGGCCGCTCCTTCAGCCTCGAGCAGCAGAGTGACCGCAGCGGACTCGCGGCCGCGCTCGCCGTCGGCAAGGACACGCTCGCCGTCGCGGGTGAGGACGGCGTCCGGCGGGTCACGCTCGGCGCCGCCACCGCGGGCACCGGGGAGGTGCACTGATGGCCGACGGCCCCGGCGAAGCGCCGCTGCCGGGGCTCGGCGGCTGGCTCGAGCGCCTCATCTTCGGGCACCGCATCCCGATTCTTGCGCTGTTCGCGCTCGGCACGCTCATTCTCGGCGCGACGGCGCTGCACGGTCTGCGCATCGACTGTTCGTTCCTCAAGACCCTGCCGGTGCAGCACGAGTACATGCGCACCTATCTCGACCCGAAGCTGGCCGAGTTTCAGGGCGCCAATCGCGTGCTGGTAGCCCTCATCGCGCGCGATGGCGACATGTTCACGCCGGCGTTCTTCGCCGCGCTGCGCAAGGCCACCGACGAGGTCATCGTCACGGACGGCATCGACCGCACGCGGGTGCAGTCGATTTTCACCCCCAACGTGCGCTACCTCGAGGTGGTCGAGGACGGCATCGAGGCGGGGGACGTGATGCCGCAGGATTTCACGCCCACGCCCGGCAACTTCGCGCGCGTGCGCGACAACATCAGGAAGGCCGGCATCATCGGGCGCCTGGTCGCCAACGATTTCTCCGGCGCGCTGGTGAGCGCGATCGTGCTCGACCAGGACGCGCAGGGGCGGCCGGTCGATCCGATCGCGGTGGCGAACTCCCTCGAGCTGAAGGTCCGGCAGCAGATCGAGCATCCTGCGGCGGGGCAGGCGGCGGCGGCCCCCGGGATGCAGACGCGCGCGAGCGGCGCGCTCGAGGCGGCGGCAGCCCCGGGCCACGGGATCGACGTGTGCATCATCGGCTTCGCCAAGGTGATGGCCGACATCGCGGCGGGGGCGGGCTCGGTCGTGATGTTCGCCGGCATCACGCTGGTGCTGACGCTGCTCGCGGTGCGGGTCTACTGCCAGTCCTGGCGCATCGCGTTCGTGCCGGTGCTGTGCTCGGCTGCAGCGGTGGTGTGGCAGCTCGGGTCGCTGGTGGTGCTGCGCTACGGGATCGACCCGATCGGGCTGCTGGTGCCGTTCCTCATCTTCGCGATCGGGGTGAGTCACGGCGTGCAGAAGATCAGCGCCGTCGCGGACGCCGCCCTCGCCGGTCTCGAGAGCGCCGCCGCGGCCCGCCGCGTATTCCGGCAGCTGCTCATGCCGGCCCTGATCGCCCTGCTCGCGGACCTCGTCGGGTTCGTGACCATCCTGCTGATCCCCGTGCAGGTGATCCGCGAGATGGCGATCACCGCGAGCATCGGCGTCGCGAGCGTCATCCTCACCGACCTGGTACTGCTGCCGGTGCTGGTGTCGTACGTGCACTTCGATCCCGGTTTCCGCGCCCGCGTGGAACGGCGCCAGCAGCGCCTGGCGCCGCTCTGGCGCCGCACGGCGGCGATCACCGGGCGCGGTCCGGCGCTCGCGATCGTCGCGATCGCGGCGGTGCTCGCCGTGGCGGGCTGGTGGAAAGGGCGCGAGACCCCGATCGGCGACACCCAGGCGGGGGTGCCGGAGCTGCGGCCGGATTCGCGCTACAACCGCGACAACGACCTCATCACCAGCAAGTTCTCCATCGGCGTCGACGTGCTCACCGCCATCGTCGAGTCGCAGGACCCGGTGTGCGTCCGCCACGACCTCATGACGGCGGTCGACCGCTTCGGCTGGCACATGCGCAACGTGGCGGGCGTGCAGGAGGTCATCACACTCCCCTTCATCGCCAAGGTGGCGATCGCCGGCTGGAACCAGGGGAGTCTGAAGTGGCGCAGCATCCCCCGCGAGCAGACCCAGCTCACCCAGTCGACACGCTACATCGAGACCAGCACCGGGCTGCTCAACGAGAGCTGCGACGTCGTTCCGGTGATGATGTTCCTCACCGACCACCGCGCCGAGACCATCGCGCGCGCCGTGGCGGCGGTCAAGCAGTGGCGCGCGGCGAACCCGCTCGCAGGAGCTGCGGTGCGGCTTGCGGCG
>DASSQU010000065.1:0-6860 GCA_035702325.1 Steroidobacteraceae bacterium | reverse complement strand
CACCGCCTCGCACAGCGCCCGTGCGGGCGTGCGGCTGAGGCGATCGGTCACCAGCTCCATGCCGATCATGAGTCCCTTGCCGCGCACGTCGCCGATGCACTCGAAGCGCTGCTGCAGCTCGCGCAGGCGCGCGATGAAATACGCGCCGACGCTGGCGGCATTGCCGGCATATTCGCCCTCCACCAGCTCGAGAGTGGCGAGCGCCGCGGCGCAACTGAGCGGGTTGCCGCCGAAGGTGTTGCCATGGGCACCGCGCTTCCACTTCTCCATGTGGCGGCGCCGTGCCACCACCATGCCGATCGGCAGACCCGAAGCGAGTCCCTTGGCGAGCGTCATGATATCCGGCGCGACGCCCCAGTACTGGCTGGCGAACATGCGGCCCGCGCGCCCGATGCCGCACTGCACCTCGTCGAAGATGAGCAGGATGCCGTGCCGGTCGCACAGCGCGCGCAGACCTGCCAGGAAGCCGTCGGGCGGCACCAGGTAGCCCCCCTCGCCCTGGATCGGCTCGACCACGATCGCCGCCACCTCGGCGGGCGGCACGTTGCTCTGGAACAGCACGTTCTCGATGTACTCCAGCACCGCCTTGCCCTGATCGGCGCCGGCGAACAGCGGGCGGTACACGTTGGGGTAGGGCACATGGGTCACGCCGGGCATGGTGGGGAAGAATCCCGCCTGCTGCGTGTACTTGCTCGAGGTGAGGGCGAGGGAGCCCATGGTGCGGCCGTGAAAGCTGCCGAGGAAGGCGATGAAACGCGGCCGGCCCGTCACGTAGCGCGCGAGCTTGAGCGCGCCTTCGACCGATTCCGTGCCGCTCTGGCACATGAACACCTGCGCCGGCTCGTGCAGCGGATCGAGCGCGCTCATCTTCTCCGCGAGCAGCGTCATGCGCTCGTGCCAGAAGTCCGAGGAGATGTGCAGGAAGTCGTCCGCGGCGTCCTTGATCGCCTGGACCACTTTCGGGTGCGAGTGGCCGGTGCTGGCGACGCCGATGCCCGCCATGAAATCGAGGAAGCGGTTGCCGTCCACGTCCCACACCTCGGCGCCGCGCCCGCGCGCCATCACGAACGGGTAGTCGCGCGGGTAGGACGGGGTGGTGATCGGGCGGTCGCGCGCGATGAGTGCCTGGGCCTTCGGGCCGGGCAGCACCGTGCGCAGGGGAGTGGGGGTGATCGGCGATGCGGTCATGTCAGTTCCTCGCTCAGGCGTCGGGTCGCGGCGGGCAGCGGGATGCGGACGGGGCGATCGTGCGCCTCGCGGGTGCGCGCCTCGAGGCTGCGCAGTGCCGTGAGTTCGACGGCGGTCGGCGCCGGCAGGGTCTCGAGCGCCGCGCTCAGCTTCAGCGGCCAGCCGCTCGCCGCGCGGGCCTCCGCGGCGCTCACTCCCGGGTAGAGCGCCGCCAGCTCGAGCTCCTCGGTCCCGGGATGCGGCCGCAGCACCCCGAAGTCGGTGATTACGGCGCGCGGGCCGGCGCCGGGACAGCCGCTCGCGCGGCGCGCTCCGCCGCCGGCGAGATAGCCGCACGACGTGCGGAAATCCAGCGCCGGCACGAAGCTGCGCGGCGACTGCCGCATGACGATGAGCACCTCGCGCGCGTGGGTGGCGATTTCCGGCGCACCGCCGGCGCCCGGCAGACGCACCCCGGGGCGTGCGTAGTCGCCGATGACGGTGCTGTTGAGATTGCCGAAGCGGTCGATCTGCGCCGCCCCGAGAAAGCCGACGTCGATGCGGCCGCGCTGCAGATAGTGAGCGAACACTTCGGGGAGCGGCACGATGCAGGTCGCGGTCTCGGCGAGCTCGCCGTCGCCGATCGACAGGGGCAGCACCCGCGGGCGCACGCCCACGGTGCCGGACTCGTAGATCAGCACCAGATTAGGAGCGTGCGTGCAGCGCGCGAGGTTGCACGCCGCGCTCGGCAGGCCGATGCCGACGAAGCACACCGCGCCGTTGCGCAATTGCCGCGCCGCGGTCACGGTCATGATCTCGTCGCGGCTGTAGCGGGGCGCGCTCATGCGGCCACCCCGAGCGTACGCAGCAGCGCGGCGTGATCGCGTACTCCGAGGACGTGCCGCTGCATCCACGCCGCGAAGCTGTCGCGGTCGCGCGCGATCGTGTCCCAGGCGAGATAGAAGGCGTTGTCGCGCGGGTAGTAGCCGTGCGCGTAACTTGGATAGGCGCCGCCCGGCACGATGCTGGCGGCGGTCACGATCCACGCGGGCAGCACGATTGCGTTCAGCTCCGCCGGCAGCCTGTCGACCTGCTCCTCGACGGTAACCAGCACGCGGCGCGCCGCCATGGCCGCCTCGCGCGCCGCGCCGACGATGCCGCGGATCAGCACGTTGCCCTCGCGGTCGATCTGCTGGGCGTGCAGGATGGTGACCTCGGGGTTGAGAGCGGGCACCGCGGCGAGCGGGCTGCCGGTGAACGGGCAGCTCAGCATCTTCACCGCCGCCCCGGGCTGGCGCTCGAGGTCGGTCGCCGCGTGGTGCGGCAGCAGGGCGCAAGGCAGGCCGCTGGCCCCCGCCTGGTAGGCGACCGCCATCTCGGCGTGGGTGAATTCGCTCAGCGCGAGCGGCTGCGGCCACTGCCGCTCGACGGCGTCGCGCAGCCGATGCAGCGATCCGACGCCGGGGTTGCCGCCCCACGAGAAGGTCAGCCGCTCGGCGCAGCCCATGCCGATCAGCTGATCGTAGATGAGGTCGGGCGTCATGCGGATGAGGTGCAGCCGGCGGCGGCGCTGGCGGATGATCTCGTGGCCGGCGGCAAAGGGAATGAGATGCGTGAAGCCCTCGAGCGCCACGCTGTCGCCGTCGTGCACGTGGCTGGCGATCGCCTCGGCGAGTGGCAGCAGGCGCATCGTCTGCTACTCGACCACGGTCTGTGACTGCTCTCGCAGGTACTGCGGCAGATAATAGAAGGAGGCGATCGCCTTGCCGGTGGTTCCCGAGCCTTTCCAGCCGCCGAACGGCTGGTAGCCGGGCCAGGCGCCGGTGGTCGCCCCCTGCGGGCGGTTGGCGTAAGTCACGCCCGCCTCGATGTGCTGCTGGAACCAGCCGATCTCCTCGCGCGCGCCGTAGAATCCGGCGGTGAGCCCGAGCGGGGAGTCGTTGGCGAGGCGCATGGCCTCGTCGTTGTCCGACACCCGCTGCAACATGAGGATCGGCAGGAACATCTCCTGCTGCCAGAGCGGATGATCGGGCGGCGCTTCAGCGAGCGTCGGGCTCACGAAGTAGCCGTGCGCCAGCGCGCCGCTCCGCAGCTGCTCGCCGCCGGCGAGGATGCGCGCGCCGCCACCGCGCAACGCCGCCACGTAGCGCGCGTAGTCGTCGTAGCCGGACCCGGTGGCGAGGGGACCCAGCCAGTGCTCGCGCCGCGCCGGGTCCCCGATGCGCAGCGCCGCGAGCTGCGCGCGCAGCCGCTCGAGCAGCGCGTCGGCGACCTGCCGGTGCACGTACAGCCGCGACAGGGCCGAGCACTTCTGCCCGCCCATGCCGAAGGCCGAGCGCACGATCCCGGCGGCCGCCCGCTCGAGATCGGCCCGTGCGGTGACGATGCAGGCGTTCTTGCCGCCCATTTCCGCGATGCAGGGGCGGGGGTAGCGCCCGGCCTGGAGCCGCAGCGCGATCTGCCTGCCGACCTCGGCGGAGCCGGTGAAGGTGACGCCGGCGGTGAGCGCATGGTCGACGAGTGTCGCGCCGATCGCAGCGCTCGGCCCGCTCAGGTAGTTGAACACCCCGGGCGGAAGTCCCGCGTCGCGGATGCAGTCGGCGAGCAGCCGACCGGCCCAGGGCGTGGCGCTCGCGCCCTTGAGCACCACGGTGTTGCCGGTGACGAGCGCGGCGGCCACCGGTCCGGCGGCGAGCGCCAGCGGGAAGTTGAACGGCGTGATCACCACCCACGCCCCGTAGGGCTTGAGCACGCTGCGGTTGTGCGACACGTGGCTCGCGAGCGGGTCGTCGGGCAGCGCGCGCTCGAAGCCGTGATGGCGCTCGAAGTCGTCGCAATAGGCGCAGAAGAAATCCGCCGCCTCCTGCGCCTCGCCGAGCGCCTCCATGCGGTTCTTGCCGACCTCGAGCGTGAGACTGGCGGCGATGTCGTACACCCGCTCCTCGATGAGGCGCCCGACGCGGCGCAGCAGCCCGACGCGCACCGCCGGGTCGGTCGCCCGCCATCCGGGCCATGCCCCGTGCGCCGCGCGCAGCGCCGCTTGCGCGTCGCGGGGGCCGGCGGCGGCGAATTCCCCGAGCGGCTGGCGAGCGTCGGCGGGATTCAGCTTCGCTGCGCGGCGCTCCGCGGGACGGTCCTCGCCGCCGATGTGCAGGTCGTGACGCGCGCCGAGCGCGTCCAGCGTGCGCGCCAGCGCCGCCTCGAAGCGCTGGTGCAGCTCCTCGGGCGGATCGAACATGGTGGCGTAAGTGAGCCTAAAGCCCATCGGCAGGCTCCCGGGCGAGCGCCGCACCGAGCTCGCCGATCAGCCGGTCGAGCAGCGCGAGCGCATCGGCGAGCTCGCGCTCGGTGATGACGAGCGGCGGCGCGAGCAGCAGCAGATTGCCGCGGGCCGCGAACGAGACCCCCGCGCCGAGCGCCCGGGCGAGCAGCTGCCTGAGCGCCGGGTGCATCTGCGGCCAGGGGGCGAGCGGCTCGCGGCTCGCACGCTCGCGCACCAGCTCGATGACGGCGAACAGGCCGTGCCCGCCGCGCACCTCGCCGATCACCGCGTGGCGCGACCTGAGCTGCTCGAGTTGCCCGAACATCCACGCCCCGAGCCGGCGCGAGCGCTCGATGAGGCGCTCGTCCCGGTAGCTCTCCAGCGCCGCAACTCCCGCGGCGCAGGCGAGCGGGTGGCCGCAGTAGGTGAGTCCGGTGAGCAGCATCTGTCCTTCGAGCGCGCGCGCCACCGGCCCGGAGAGCACCACGGCACCGAGCGGCAGATGCGCGCCGGTCAATCCCTTGGCGAGCGTCATCAGATCCGGCCGCGCCTCCTCGCCGTAGCGCTGCCAGGCGAACCATTCGCCGCAGCGGCCGAAGGCGCTCATCACCTCGTCGGCGATCAGGTAGACGCCCGCGGCGCGGGTCGCAGCGGCCAGCGCCGGCCAGTAATTGTCCGGCGGCACGATGCCGTTGGTGCCGGCATTCGGCTCCATCATCACCGCGGCCACCGTCGCCGCGCCGCGCTCGGCGATGACGGCCGCGACCCGCTGCGCCGCGGCCGCGCCGCACGCCGGCGCGCTCGCGGTGCCGAATGGACAGCGATAGGAGTAGGGCGGGGGCACGTGCACCACGTGCAGCGCCTGCGCGTCCGCCTGGCCCGCGGTGCGCGCATCGCCCGAGAGCGCCATCGCGGCGTAGCTCGCGCCGTGATAGGAGCGCTCGCGGGTGATCACCCAGCCGTGCGGCTTGCCACTCGCCTGGCGGGCGAACTTGACGGCGTGCTCGTTGGCATCGGCACCGCCGAGGGTGAAGAACACGCGTCCGGAGGCGAAGCCCGCTTGCTCGAGGAGCAGCGCCGCGAGCCGCGCGCGCGGCTCGGCGCCCCAGGCGCTGGTCACGAAACAGAGCTTCTCGGCCTGGGCGCGGATCGCCGCCACGACGCGCGGATGCTGGTGGCCGAGGCTGCTGCACTCGGCCAGGCTGCTCATGTCGAGAATCGCGTGTCCGTCGGCGGTGATGAGGCGCGCTCCCTCGCCGCCGACCACGGTCGGAGCGTCCCACTCCGCCTGGACGCACCAGCTGTGCAGCACGGTGAGTCGCTCGGGGGCGGGGCCGGCCGCCGGCGCTGAGCTCGTGGACATTCGTGCTATTATCGAACGGCGATTCGCAGTGCGAATCACATTAGACGCAGCCGATGCCGCCGTCAACGCCGTCCCCGGCGCCTGCCTTCGCGCACGGGCCCGATCACGTGCAGTCGCTCGAGCGCGGCCTGGCGGTGATCCGGGTGTTCGACTCCGACCACTCCGCGCTCACCCTCTCGGAGGTCGCGGTGCGTGCCGGGCTCGCGCGCGCGGTCGCGCGCCGCCTGCTGCTCACGCTCGAATACCTCGGTTACGTCCGGCGCCAGGGGCGGCAGTTCTCGCTCACCGCCCGCATCCTCGAGCTCGGCTTCAGCTTCCTCGGCTCGCTGCCGGCGGCGAAGCTGGCGCGGCCGTTCATGGAGGAGGTGGCGCGCTCGATCGACGACTCGTGCTCGCTCGCGGTGCTCGACGGCTACGACATCGTCTACGTGCAGCGCGTCGCGGTGCGCAAGGTCATGACCATCACGCTCGGACTCGGCGCCCGGCTGCCGGCATTCTGCACTTCCATGGGCCGCATGCTGCTCGCGGGACTCGGGCCGCCGGCGCTCGAGCGCTGGCTGCGTGGCCTGCGCCCGCAGGCGCACACGCGCTTCACGCTCACCGACCGCGCCCGGCTGCGCGCCGCGGTGGACCGCGCCCGCGTGCAGCGTTATGCCTACGTGGAGCAGGAGCTGCAGGAGGGGCTGTGCTCGCTCGCCGTCGCGGTGCGCGATGGCCGCGGCGCGACGCTCGCGGCGCTCAATGCCGGCATGCCCTTCCGGGTCGGAGCGCGCTCGCACGCGGTGAAGAAGGTGTTGCCGGTGCTGCGCGTCGCCGCGGCGCACATCGAACGCAGCCTCTCCGCGCGTCCGGCGAGCGTCGCCCCGGTGCGCGCGCCATGATGTGCCGGTGCCGCCCGGCACTCGGTGGTCTCGCCGTGCTCGCCGGTGCGGTATGGGCGGCGCCGCCGCCCGCGGCGGCGCCCGATCTGCCGCACCCCTACTACTACCGGGAGATGTATCTGCCGCAGCTGACCAGTGGTCCGGGCAGCGTCGCCTGGGCGCCGGACTCGCGCGCGGTGGTGTACTC
>DASSQU010000064.1:0-10512 GCA_035702325.1 Steroidobacteraceae bacterium | reverse complement strand
GCCGACTACAGTCCGCACGTCGACATGGGCGATCACATCGTGGTGGTGAACGCGCACCGGATCCGCGTCACGGGCCGCAAGCTGAGCGACAAGATCTACTACCATCACACCGGGCACATCGGCGGCATCAAGTCGATCGCGCTCGGGAAGCTCCTGAGCGAGCATCCCGAGCGGGCGATCGAGTTCGCCGTGAAGGGCATGCTGCCGAAGAACCCGCTCGGCCGGCGCATGTTCCGCAAGCTCCACGTATTCGCCGGCGGTGAGCATCCGCACCAGGCGCAGCAGCCCAAGCCGCTGCCGATCGCATAGGACCGAAGCATGCCTGCGACCCCGAATCATTACGGCACCGGCCGGCGCAAGACCGCCACGGCGCGTGTCTACCTCAAGCCCGGCAGCGGGCGCATCACGGTCAACGACCGGCCGCTGGACGATTTCTTCGGACGCGAGACCGGCCGGATGATCGTCCGCCAGCCGCTGGATGCGGTGAAACTGCACAGCCAGTTCGACATCGCCGTCAAGGTCGCCGGCGGCGGCACTACCGGACAGGCGGGCGCGATCCGTCACGGCATCACGCGGGCGCTGATCGAGTACGATGAGAACCTGCGCAAGCCGCTGCGCGCTGCGGGTTTCGTCACCCGCGATGCCCGCGAGGTGGAGCGCAAGAAGGTCGGGCGCCGCAAGGCGCGGCGCGGGACGCAGTACTCTAAGCGCTGACCGTCGCGGCTTCGTGGCTGGGTGCGATGCGCGGCCGCCACGCTTGGGGGATCGTCTAGCGGTAGGACAACGGACTCTGACTCCGTTTACCTAGGTTCGAATCCTAGTCCCCCAGCCAACAAACGCAGGCCCGCCCCCCGGCGGGCCTGCTTCTTCCGGTCCGGCCACCGCTGGCCCGGCACTAAATTCCCCCACCGCTGTCCACCTGAACGGCGCCCCGCTCACGGACGGCGCAGCATCGGCTGTACAGGAGGATCCCGCTATGGCGACTGTCGGATCGGCCATCACTCTGCCCCCGCTTCCCTACGCCCGCGACGCGCTCGAGCCCCACATGTCGCGCGAGACGCTCGACTATCACTACGGCAGGCACCACAAGGCGTACGTCGATAAGGTGAACGCGCTGATCGCGGGCACCGAGCACGCCGGCGCTACGCTGCGCGACCTGGTGATGAAGGCGAGCGGCACGCTGTTCGACAACGCCGCGCAGGCGTCGAACCACGAGTTCTTCTGGCGCTGCCTGTCCCCGCGCCGCCAGTCACCCGGCGCGGAGCTCGCGCCCGCGCTGCGGAGCTTCGGCGGACTGGAAGCGCTGCAGGCCGAGTTCACCAGGGCGGCCGTGGCCGTGTTCGGCTCGGGCTGGGCGTGGCTCGTCAGGGACGGCGCCGGCGCGGTGCGCATCCTCACCACCCCCAACGCCCACACGCCGCTGCGTGACGGGCTGACTCCGCTGCTCACCTGCGACATGTGGGAGCACGCCTACTACCTCGACCACCGCAACGATCGGGGCGCGTACCTCAAGGGCTTCTGGCAGCTGGTGAACTGGGACTTCGTGGCCACCAATATGAGGTGACGGTGCCCGGGGGCCGGCCGGCGCGCTCAGCGGGTCTCGACCCCGCTCGCAGTGCCGACGAGCAGCACGTCCGCCGGGCGGGCGGCGAACAGTCCGACGGTCACCACGCCCGCGAGCTGGTTGAGCTCACGCTCGAGCGCGACCGGCTCGCGGATGGCGAGCCCGTGGACGTCCAGGATGTGGTTGCCGTTGTCGGTGACGAAGCCCCGGCGCCACACGGCCCGACCGCCGCGTGCGGCGAGCTGCCGCGCGATGTACCCGCGTGCCATGGGGATCACCTCCACGGGCAGGGGAAAGCGGCCCAGGGTCTCGACCAGCTTCGAGTCGTCGACGATGCACACGAAGCGCCGCGCGACTGCGGCGATGATCTTCTCGCGGGTGAGGGCGCCGCCGCCGCCCTTGATCAGCTCGCGCGCCGGCGTCGCCTCGTCGGCGCCGTCGATATATATCCCGAGCTCGTCGAGATCGTTCAGGTCGACGACCTCGATGCCGGCGGCGGCGAGCAGTGCGCTGCTCGCCTGCGAGCTCGAGACCGCGCGCCGCACCCGGCCGCGAGCGCGCGCCAGAGCCTCGATGAGCAGGTTGACGGTCGATCCGGTGCCGACCCCGATGACGGCGCCGCGCTCCACCATCTCGAGCGCCGCCAGCGCTGCGCGGCGCTTCTTTGCCCCGCTGTCCGCCGTCATCGCCGTCTCCGCGTGAGTGAGGGAGCCTCAGAAACGACTGTGCCCGCCATGTGAGCGGGCACAGTCCTCGAATTCGACTCGGCGGCCACTCGTGCGGCCGCCGAGTAAGGCCTATTTCTTCTTGCTAGCTTTCTTCTTGGCCTTCTTCTTTGCCTTCGCCATGTTGGCTCTCCAATTTGACGGGTTAGTCCGGGGTCCGAGTATATACACGCGAATCGAAATTACAAGCGAGCGGCGCGCGAGTGTGCTAGGCGATCGATGCGCAGCGACTCACGCGCGCGCACGCGCGCGCGCGATGCGCGCTCACTCCAGCGCGAGAATGAACTTCCAGTGCCGGCTCGAGACCGGCGTGATCGACAGACGATTGCCGGGACGCAGCAGCGCGAGGCCCGCGAGCTCCCGGTGGGCGTGCGCACGCAGCTCGGCGAGCGTGATGGTGCGCGCCAGGCGGCGCCTGAGCCGCACGTCCACCATGAACCAGCGCGGATTCTTCCGCTCGCTGCCCGGATCGTAGTGCGGATCGCGGGCGTCGAAGGCGGTCGGGTCCGGATAGCCTTCCCTGACGATCTCCATGACGGCGACGATGCCCGGCACCGCGCAGCCGGAATAGTAGAGAAAAGCCTGATCACCCCGGCGCATCTCATCGCGCAGCATGTTGCGCGCCTGATAATTGCGCACGCCGTCCCAGGCGGCGGTGCGGCGGGGCGCGGCCGCGAGCTGCTCGACGCCGAAGCTGCCCGGCTCGGTCTTCATCAGCCAGTAGTGCATCGCAGGAACCCCTCGTCGGTCGCGACCGCGTCCAGAGCCACGTCGTGTGGCGCGCGCGCGATGCGCTCGACCTGCTGGAACGCGTAGCCGAAGCCCACCAGGCGCGGTGCCTGCCACTCGCGGCGCAGCTGCCGGAACGCAAAAGCACGGTCGTAGAAGCCGCCCCCGGTCCCGAGCCGCAGACCCCGGGCATCAAAACCGACGAGCGGCAGGAACACCAGGTCGAGCCAGCGTGCGCCGATCGTGGCCGCACTCTCGGGCTCGGCGATCCCCAGGCGGTTCGGCCGCATCGGCCCTTGCATCTCGACGAAACGCATGCGGCGGGAACGCCGCCGCTGGTCGATGCGCGGCAGGTAGAGGCGGCAGCCACGGCGCAGCGCCAGCGCGATGAGCGGGGCGGTGTCGAGCTCCTCGGGGAGCGCCGCGTACACCGCGATGCGCCACCCGCAGCGCAGGTGCAGGGCCCGGTCGGCGTGGTGCGCAGCGCGCAGCGCGGCCTGCGCGCGCGCGACGGGAGTCACGGCGCGGCGGCGCGCCGCGAGCGATGCCCGCAGAGACCTGCGGGCATCGCTCCAGGGCGAATCAGGCAGCGCCACCCGCATGTGCCGGTGCGAACCGTTGCTCTCGAACCAGAGCAACAGGTGGGACGAGCTGCCGCAGGTAAGGCTTTCCGCTACAGGGCGGACCTGCACAGTGCTGCCGCAAGCCCTTTAGTCCCGAGGGTGTTTCAATTAGGGTCCGAGGTAACCCGGTCCGCTTGTCGAACACCGCAGGCGACGCTGGCGAGGACTCTACACCAAGCATGCGCGGCGTGCTTGAGACTAGGATCGCATTACAGATCGAGCTGCTGCCCCTTGCCGAGGGCGCTTTCCACCCGCTCGCGCAGCGCCCGCACCCGGTGACCGGCGCCGCTGTCGAGCTTCGACTCGCGATCGCGTGACTTAAGGAACTCGTGGGCCAGGTTCAGGGCGGCCATGACGGCGATGCGGTCGAGGCCGACCACCTTGCCGGCATCGCGGATCTCGCGCATGCGGGTGTTGAGGAACTCCGCGGCATCGAGCAGCGCCGAGCGCTCCTCGTAGGGACAGGCTACGACATATTCCTTGTCCATGATGCGCACGCTCACCCGGGCCTGGTCCGGATGGCTCAAGCGCCGTGCTCCAGCGTCTTGAGACGCCCGATCATGGCCTCGACGCGCGTGCGCACCTGCTCGTTCCTGTGCATCAGGCTGGCGCGCTCGCCGGCCAGCGACTCGTGCCGGGCCCGCAGCGCGCGGTTTTCTTCCTTGAGGTGTTCGAGGGTGGTGAGCAGTTCGTCGATGCGTTTCGCGAGGCGCGTCAGTTCGACATCTAGTTGTGTTCTTGTCGTGTCGTTCATGGCCCCGGACTATAGTGCCCGGCTCTTCGTGCGGTCAATTGCCGCGCTCCACTATAATGAGTCGCCCGCATGAACCCGCCCGACTACACGCGCGTCCGGCAGCTGCTCGCGGCGCAGCGCTCGCTGGTCGAGCCCGCCGAAGCGCACGGCACGCTCGCCGGTTGTCTGTGCGCCGTGGTCGATTACCGCTTCGAGGACTTCCTGCGCGAGATCCTGCCGGAAGGGCAGGCCGATCGCGAGGCGACCGACAGCCTGTACGAGCTCTATGGCGCAACCCTGGCTGCGCTCGATGAGACCGAGATGGATTTCCGGCCGCTGCTGCCGGCCGACGAGGAGCCCATCGCCGAGCGCACCCGGGCGCTCGCCGCGTGGTGTCAGGGTTTCCTCTACGGTCTCGGCTCGGGCGCCATCGGCGACGCCAGTGGCCTGCCCGGGGAAGTCGGCGAGATCGTGCGTGACTTCGCCGAGATCACCCGCGCCGGAGTGGAGGACGGGCCGGGCGAGGACTCCAACGAGAGCGCCTACGCCGAGCTGGTCGAGTTCGTGCGGGTGGGAGTGCAGCTGCTCTACGAAGAGCTCGCGCCCGCGCGCCGCGCGCCGCTGCCGGCCGCGGCACCGTTGCACTGAGGACGCGCGCCACCCCGATGGCGAGAGACGAGTTTGCCCGCCGCCGCCGCCAGCTGATGCGCCTCATGGGGCGCGACTCGATCGCGGTGCTGCCGGCGGCACCCGTCCGGCACCGCAACGGCGACGTCGAGTATCCCTACCGCCAGGACAGCGATTTCCTCTACCTGACCGGCTTCGGCGAGCCGGAGGCGGTGGCGGTGCTGGTCCCGGGACGGGAGCAGGCGGAATACATCCTGTTCGTGCGCGAGCGCGACCGCGCCCGCGAGACCTGGGACGGGCCGCGCGCCGGTCCGGCCGGAGCGGCGCGTGAGTTCGGCGCCGACGATGCTTTCCCGATCGCGGACATGGACGAGATCCTGCCCGGGCTGCTCGAGAACCGGGCTCGCGTGTACTACACCATGGGCGCCTACGCGGACTTCGATCAGCGCGTGGTGGGCTGGGTGAACGGGCTGCGCACCCAGGCGCGCAACGGCCGGCACCCGCCCCAGGAGTTCGTGGCGCTCGATCACGTGCTGCACGACATGCGGCTCTACAAGTCGCGGCGCGAGCTCGAGCTGATGCGCACCGCGGCGCGGATCGCCGCGCGCGCGCACGTGCGGGCGATGCGCTTCTGCCGTCCGGGCGCGACCGAGTACCAGGTGATGGCGGAGCTGCTGCACGAGTTTCGCCGCCACAACGCCGATACCGCCTATCCCCCGATCGTGGGGGGCGGCGCCAACAGTTGCGTGCTCCACTATCGCGACAACGACCAGCCACTCGAGGACGGCGCGCTGCTGCTGGTGGATGCCGGCTGCGAGTTCGGCTGCTACGCCTCGGACATCACCCGCACCTACCCGGTCAACGGCCGCTTCACCTCCGAGCAGCGCGCGGTCTACGAGGTGGTGCTCGAGGCGAATCGCGCCGCCATCGCGCGCGTGCGTCCCGGCAACCACTGGAACGACCCGCACGAGGCGGCGGTGCGCGTCATCACCCAGGGTCTGGTCAGGCTCGGACTGCTCAAGGGGCGCGTCAGCCCGCTGATCCGCGCCGGCGCCTACCGCCGCTTCTTCATGCACCGCACCGGCCACTGGCTGGGCCTCGACGTGCACGACGTCGGCGACTACAAGGTGGGCGACGAGTGGCGGGTGCTCGAGCCCGGCATGACGCTCACCGTCGAGCCCGGCATCTACCTGCCGGCCGGGGCGCGCGGCGTGCCGCGGCGCTTCCGCAACATCGGCATCCGCATCGAGGACGACGTGCTGGTGACCCGGCGCGGCGCCGAGGTGCTGAGCGCGCGCGTGCCGAAAGATGCCGGGCAGATCGAGGCGCTGATGGCGCGCGGCTGAGCGCCGGGCCGGCATGTCCACACGCGCCACTCCGCTCGAAGTCGATGTCGCCGTGGTCGGCGGAGGTCTGGTGGGCGCGAGCCTCGCCGCGGCGCTCGCCGGCAGCGGGGTGCGGGTGCTGCTGGTCGAGAGCGTGCCCTTCGGCGCCGCCACCCAGCCGAGCTTCGACGAGCGCGCCACGGCGCTCGGCAATGCCAGCCGGCGGATCTTCGAGGGCTTGTCCGTGTGGGATGCGATCGCACCCGAGGCCGCACCGATCCGCACCATCCACGTCTCGGACGCCGGCCGCTTCGGCTTCGCGCGCCTCACGGCCGCCGAGCACGGCATCGAGGCCTTCGGCTACGTCGTCCCGAACCGGCGCATCGGCACGGCGCTGTGGGGCGTGCTCGGGGGCGCCGCCAACCTCACGCTGCGCGTTCCGGCGCGCGTCGCGGACGTGGCGATCAGTGCCGAGCGGGTGCAGTTGCGCGTGGTGCGCGAGTCCGGCGCGAGCGAGCCGGTGGTGGCGCGGCTGGTGGTCGGCGCCGACGGCGCGCAGTCGCAGATCCGTGCCGCGGCCGGCATCGGCGCCACGGTGCAGGACTACGGTCAGGTCGCCATCGTCGCCAATGTCGCGAGCGACACCCCGCACCAGGGCGCCGCCTGGGAGCGCTTCACGCCGGCCGGACCGCTGGCGGTGCTGCCGCTCGCCGACGGTACTCTCGGCGTCATCTGGGCCGCGCGCCGCGACGAGGCTCCGGCGCTGCTCGCGCTCGATGACGCGGCCTACCTCGGGCAGCTGCAGGCGCGCTTCGGCTGGCGCGCGGGGTGCTTCGTGCGCGCCGGGCGCCGCGCCTCCTATCCGCTCGCGCTGGCGCGCGCGGCCGCCCCGGTGGCCGGGCGCACCGTACTGATCGGTAACGCCGCGCAGGCGCTGCACCCGGTGGCGGGCCAGGGCTTCAATCTGGGCCTGCGCGACGCGGCGATGCTCGCCGAGACGATCGCCGGCGCCGCGGGCGACTGCGGCGCACCGGCGCTGCTCGGGCGCTTCGCCGCCTGGCGCGCCCGCGACCGCGGGGGGGTGGTGCGCTTCACCGACTCGCTGGTGAAGCTCTTCGGGGATCCGCGCGTCCCGGTGCGGCTGCTGCGCGACCTCGGCCTGCTCGTCTTCGACCTGCTGCCCCCGGCGAAGAGCGCGCTGGCACGCGTCAGCGCCGGCTTCGGCGGACCGACCCCGCGGCTCGCCCGCGGATTGCCGCTGCGCCATGTTTGACGTCGCGGTAGTGGGCGGCGGCCCGGTGGGCGCCTGCGCCGCCGCGCTCCTGGCGCGCGGCTCGCCCGGCGCCGCGCCGCTGCGCGTGGTGGTGATCGAGCCGCACATTCCGCCGCCACTGCCGCCGCAGGCGCCGCCCGATGCCCGGGTGGTCGCGCTGTCGCGTGCCAGCGAGCGCACGCTGCGCGCCGCGGGAGCCTGGGACCGCATCGCCGGCCCGCGGCTGTGCGCCTACGAGCGCATGCGCATCTGGCACGAGGGCGTCGCCGCGACCGCCACGGGCGCGCTGCTGTTCGACGCGGCCGATGTGGGCGAGCCGAACCTCGGCTACATCGTCGAGAACCGGCTGCTGCAGAGCGCGCTGCTCGCAGCCTTCGTGGACGCCGGCGGCCGCCTCGAGGCGGCGCAGTTCGCTGCGCTCGCGATCACCGCGGAGGGAGTCGACATCGAGACCGGCGCGGGCCGGCTGAGCGCGCGGCTCGCGGTCGGTGCCGACGGCGCGCACTCGGCGCTGCGCACCGCGGCGGGACTCAGCGCGCAGGTCCGCGCTTATGGCCAGACCGCCATCGTCGCCGGGGTAGCCACGGAGCGCCCGCACGAGTCGACCGCCTGGCAGCGCTTCATGCGGGAGGGCACGCTCGCCTTCCTGCCGCTCGCCGACGGCACGAGCTCGATCGTCTGGTCCGCCGACGATGCCCTCGCCGCGCGGCTGATCGCCGCCCCGGAGGCCGAGTTCGCGCGTGAGCTCGACCGGGCGTCGGATCTGGCGCTCGGCGCCACCCGTGTGGTGAGCGAGCGTCAGTCGTTTCCGCTGCGCCGGCTCGCCGCGCCGCGCTACGTCGCACCGCGCGTGGCCCTGATCGGCGATGCGGCGCATGTCGTGCATCCGCTCGCCGGGCAGGGGGTGAACCTCGGCCTGCTCGATGCCGCAGCGCTGGCGGAGCTGGTGCTCGCAGCGGCCGCGCGGCACGAGGATCCGGGGGCGCTGGGTCCGCTGCGTGCCTACGAGCGCTGGCGCAAGAGCGAGGTCGCCGTCATGGGCAGCGCCATCGACGCCTTCGACCGGCTGCTCGCACACGGGACGGATCCGCTCGCGCGCCTCGCCCGGCACGGGCTGGCGTGGGTCAACCGCAGCGAGGAGCTGCGGCGCTTCTTCATCCGCCGCGCGCTCGGCCTGACCGGTGAGCTGCCGCAGGCGGCGCGCGTCCCGTGGCCGGTCGGGCGGGCAGGTCGGGGGCGTGTAGCTCCCCGCGCCGATAGTTAAGCGATCGCTTAACTATCGCCCGGCGGACCCCGAACGCACCCGGCCGAGCCGGCGGACGCCCGGCTCAGGCGAGCGGGATGAGGTCCGCCTTGGCGGCGCACACGAAGTCGTTCTCCGAGAGTCCGCGCACCGCGTGGGTCGTGAAGGTGACCCGGCAGTAGTTGTAGCCGACCTCGAGATCCGGGTGGTGATCCTCGATGTTGGCGATGTGCGCGAGCGCGTTGACGAAGCTCATGGTGCGGTAGAAGTCGCGGAAGGCGAACTCGCGCCGGATCGCGCGGCCTTCGTCGGTCACCTGCCACGCGGTGGAGAGCTGCGCGAGGAGTCCCGCGACCTCGGCGGCAGCGAGCGGCGGGGTGCCGCCGGTGCAGGGCTTGCATCTGCGGGAGGCGAGCGCGCTCACGGCTTCGGGCTCGCGCGGCGCGGGTAGCGGCGCGCCACGTAGCGCTCGACGATCTCCTGGAATTCCTCGGCGATCCGCTCGCCCTTGAGCGTGACGGTCTTCGCGCCGTCCTCGTAGACCGGCGCCACGGGGCGCTCGCCCGTGCCCGGCAGGCTGATGCCGAGGTTGGCGTGCTTGCTCTCCCCCGGGCCGTTCACCACGCAGCCCATGACCGCGACCGTCATGGTCTCGACGCCGGCGTACTCGCGCCGCCACTGCGTCATGCGCCCGCGGATGTGCGCCTGGATCTGCTGGGCGAGCTCCTGGAAGAAGCTGCTGGTCGTGCGCCCGCAGCCCGGGCACGCCACCACCTGCGGCGTGAACGCCCGCAGCCCCATGGTCTGGAGGATCTGCTGCGCGACGATCACTTCCTGCGTGCGATCGCCGCCCGGCTCGGGCGTGAGCGACACCCGGATGGTGTCGCCGATGCCTTCCTGCAGCAGCACCGCCATGCCGGCGGTCGAGGCGACGATGCCCTTCGATCCCATGCCCGCCTCGGTAAGTCCGAGGTGCAGCGGATAGTCGCAGCGCGCGGCGAGGTCGCGATAGATGGCGATCAGATCCTGCACGCCGCTCACCTTGGCCGAGAGGATGATGCGCGCATGCGGCAGCCCGAGCTCCTCGGCGCGGCGCGCGCTGGTGAGCGCCGACTCGACCACGGCGCTGCGCACCACGGCCTGCGCGTCGCGCGGCTCGGGGAGGCGCGAGTTCTCGTCCATGAGGCGCGTCAGCAGATCCGCATCCAGGCTTCCCCAGTTCACGCCGATGCGGACCGGTTTGTCATAACGACAGGCGATCGCGATCATCTCGGCGAACTGCGGATCGCGCTTCGATCCGCGGCCGACGTTGCCGGGATTGATGCGGTATTTGGCGAGTGCCCCGGCGCACGCCGGATGCTCGCGCAGCAGCTTGTGGCCGTTGAAGTGGAAGTCCCCGATGAGCGGCACGGCGACGCCGGCGCGATCGAGCCGCTCGCGGATCGGCGCGACCGCCGCGGCCGCCTCGCTCGTGTTCACGGTGACACGCACCAGCTCCGAGCCGGCGCGCGCCAGCGCCTCCACCTGGCGCGCCGTGCCCTCGACGTCGGCGGTGTCGGTATTGGTCATCGACTGCACCACGATGGGTGCGCCGCCGCCGACTTTCACCTTGCCGACGAGAACCGATACCGTCTTGTGCCGCTCAGCGGGGGCCGCGGACTGGGTCATCT
>DASSQU010000063.1:0-2010 GCA_035702325.1 Steroidobacteraceae bacterium | reverse complement strand
GCCCGCTTCCCGAGCCCGGCGAGGTCGTGAATCTCGAGATCGACTGGCCACGGCGCTACCGCCTGATGCGCCTGCACACGGCGCTGCACCTGCTCTCCTGCGTGATCGTAGCGCCGGTCACCGGCGGCAACATCGTGCCGGAGAAGGGACGGCTCGATTTCGACATCGAGCTCGCCGCGCTCGATGCCGGTCGCATCGAGCGCGAGACCAACGCGCTGATCGCCTCGCGGGTGGCGACCGAAACGGCCTGGATCACCGATGCCGAGCTCGACGCCCAGCCCGAGCTGGTGAAGACCATGAGCGTGCAGCCGCCGCGCGGTCTGGGCCGGGTGCGGCTGCTGCGCATCCCCGGGATCGACCTGCAGCCCTGCGGCGGAACCCACGTCGCCAACATCGGCGAGATCGGCGCGATCCGCGTGCTCAGGATCCGCAGCGAAGGCCGGCACAACAAGCGCGTCGAGATCGCGCTCACCGATAGCGGCTGACCTCGATCCCGTTGCCGACCGCGAGCAGCACCGAGGTCATGTCGCGTGCGGCCCGCACGCAGCGGCGGTAGGCGTCGGCGTGCGCCCGGGCGCTCTGCGGCTCGATCATGTTGTCGGCCACCACGATCGCCCCGGCGGCGAGCTTGGGGTGCAGCAGCTCGAACACCGGCACGTACAGATCCTTCCACAGGTCGATCAGCACCAGGTCGAAGGGCCCGGCCAGGGCGGCGAGACTCGCGCGCGCATCGCCGATGCGGAATTCGACGAATTTCGCGAGTCCCGCCCGTGCGAGCTGCGCGCGCGCGTAGTCGGTCTTGGCCGCCTGCAGCTCGAGGGAGATCACCTTCCCCTCGACCGCGCGCGCCGCCGCCGCGAGCCAGGTGGTCGAGTAGCCGTAGGAGCTGCCTACCTCGAGGATGCGGCGCGCGCCGGCCTCCTGCACCAGGAGATTCAGCAGCGTCCCGGTCGCACGGCCGACCGGCAGCAGCATCTCGTCGCGGCGGCGCATCGCCTCCTCGGGCGACAGCGTGCTCCACAGCTCCTCCTCGCGCGCCGCACGTGCCTCGTAGTCCTCGATGACGGCCCAGAAGGCCGTGTCGCCTGCAGTGCGGGTCATGAGCTGGCGCCCGAGAAGTACTCCTGGAGCGAGGCGACCCCGCGGAGCTTGGCCTCGAACAGGCTCTCGAGATGCTCGCGGGAATTCACCAGGCCGCGCGCGCGCAGTACCCCGCCCTCGTCGAGCAGCGCCGCGAACGGCAGGCGGTTCACCTGGTAGGCCAGTCCGAGCGGGGCCGAGACCACGTAGGGGATTCCCTCGAGTCCCTGGGCACGCACGAACTCGCGCTGCTCGCTGAGGTCGCCGTCGCTCGCCAGGATCACATCCATCCAGGCGCGCTCGTCGTGGCGGCTCGACTTGACCGCCGGCAGCAGCGACTTGCACACCGGACAGCTCGGCGATACGAAGAGGAGCAGCGTGCTGCGGCCATCCGGGCGCGGCGCGCCCACCTTGAGCGCGCGGCCCTCGAGGTCGGCGACTTCGAGCACCGGCGCGCCCTCGCCCACGGTGAGGCCGCGCTTCAGCATGAGCGCGCCCGCCGGGGCGATGCGCTCGTGCAGCACCCCGAGCTGCCGGGTGAGCGCGAGCACCAACGCCGCCAGCACCAGCACCAGCACCCACAGCACGACGTTGGAGACGACGAGTGCGGTCACCGCGGACCCCGCAGTTCCGCGGTACGCGGCGCCACCCGGCCCAGCAGGCGGTCGAGACTCATATATAAGAGAGCCGCGACCGCCGTCCCCCCGGCGACGGTGAGCGCATCGGTCGGGAGCATCGCGCGCCTCCCCCAGGGAACGAGCGTGGCCGCGAGCAGCATCGCCAGGATGAGGTTCCGCCCCACCATCCAGGCGGCGATCGGCCGTTCCTCGTCCGGCCCGCCGCAGCCGCAGGCGAGGTCGCGGCGGCCGCGCGCGAGGTTGAGCGCAATGGCCGCCGCGTACAGCACGAGCAGCGCCGCGCCGGCGAGCG
>DASSQU010000062.1:0-3310 GCA_035702325.1 Steroidobacteraceae bacterium | reverse complement strand
AGCAGGATCTGCTGGCGCTGCCGCTGCGCGAGGCGCGCGAGCAGTTCGAGCGCGCCTACCTGCAGCAGCAGCTGCTGCTGTGCAACGGCAAGGTAGGCCAGCTCGCCAAGCGCGTCGGCATGGAGCGCACGCACCTGTACCGCAAGTTGCGGTCGCTCGGGGTCGATTTCCGGAACATCAGCGAAGAGTAGAGGTTGGTGCGCGCCGGCGGGTGCGCTGAGCCCTCAGTCCCCGACGCGGATCACCAGCGCATCGACGTCGGCGGCCCGCAGCTGCTTGCGGACCCGGTTGAGCTCGTCGAGCCTGGTGATCGGGCCGATGCGCACGCGGTGCCAGACGTCGCTGTCGACTGCGACGCGCTGCACTTTGGCCTGCACTCCCTGCAGCGCGAGCTGCCGCCGCACCCGCTCGGCGTCCGCTTCGTTGCGGTACGAGCCCGCCTGCAGCACGTACACGCCCGGCCGCTCGATCGGGGCGCCGGGGGGCAGGTCGCGCCGCACCTCCTTGTCCTTCTCCGGCACCACCACTTCGAAGTGCGGCAGCATCTCGTAGAAGTCGTACTTCTCGGCGGTCCTGGCCGCACTGCCCTCGCCCGCGCCGGGGTCGAGGGGTGCGGCGCGGTGCGGATCCGGGCGCGGCGCGGCGGCGGCCTCCGCCGCCCGGCGGTGGGCGGCGCCGAAGTAGGCGTAGGCGAGCAGCGCCAGCGCCACGCCGAACAGCGTTCCGTAGCCGAACTCGCCCAGGCGCCGCAGCTCCAGCCCCCGGCGGTGGGTCTTCTTGTAGTCGCGCGCGGTGAGCTTCGCCATGGCCTCACATGCTCTCGGGCGCCGAGACGCCGAGCAGCGCCAGACCGTTACGCACCACCTGCTGTACCCCGAGCACCAGCGCGAGGCGGGCGTTGCGCACCACGGCATCCTCGGCGATGAACGTCGGCGCGTGGTAGTAGGTGTGGAAGACGTTGGCGAGCTCGCGCAGGTCATGCACCAGCACGTGCGGCGCGCGGCCGAGAGCGGCCTGCTCGAGCGCCTCCGGGTAGCGGGCGAGGGTGTGCAGCACCGCCTGCTCGTGCGCGCTGTCGAGCGCGGCGACGCCGGCGAGCCCGGCCGCGCGGTCGAAGGCGAGGCCGCGGGCGGCGAGCTGCTTCATGACGCTCGCGACGCGCGCGTGCGCATACTGGATGTAGTAGACGGGATTCTCGTTGCTGCGCGACTTGGCGAGCTCGAGGTCGAAGTCGAGCGGCTGGTCGTGGCCCCGCATGAGATAGAAGAAGCGGCAGGCGTCGTTGCCGACCTCGGTGCGCAGCTGGCGCAGCGTCACGAACTGCGCTTCGCGCTTGCCCATGGGGATCTTCTCGGCGCCACGGAACAGGCTCACGAACTGGATGAGCGGCGCCTCCAGGCACTCGCCCGGCTGTCCCAGGGCGATGAGCCCGGCCCGCACCCGCGCGACATAGCCGTGGTGATCGGCGCCCAGCACGTCGATGAGGCGCGCGAAGCCGCGCTCGCGCTTGTTGAGGTGGTAGGCGATGTCGGAAGCGAAATAGGTCTTCTGCCCGTTCTCGCGCACCACCACCCGGTCCTTCTCGTCGCCGAACTCGGTGGCACGGAACCACCAGGCGCCGTCCTGCCGGTAGAGGCGCTGTTGCGCTTCGAGGACCGCGAGCGCGTGCTCGATCGCGCCGCTCGCGGCGAGCGAGCGCTCGGAGCACCACGCATCGAACACCACGCCGAACTCCCCGAGATCCTCGCGGATGTCGGTGAGCATCGCCTCGAGCGAGAGCTCCAGCACCTCCCGGAAGCCGTCGCTTCCCAGCAGCTCGCGCGCACGCGCAATCAGCGCATCGATGTACGCCTCCTTGTCTCCGGCGGGGGCGTCCGGCGGGAGGCCGGCGAGGACCGCGGCGGCGGGCCGGCGCAGCGTCGGCTCCGAGCTGGCGGACCGCAGGTCCGCGGCGAGCACGCGCACGTAGTCGCCGCGGTAGCCGTTCTCGGGGAACGGCAGCTGCTCGCCGCACAGCTCCAGGTAACGCACCCAGGCGCTGACTGCGAGGATGTCCATCTGCCGGCCGGCATCGTTGATGTAGTACTCGCGTGCGACGTCGAAGCCGACGGCCCCGAGGATATTGGCAAGCGTCGCGCCGTAGGCGGCCTGACGGCCGTGCCCCACGTGCAGCGGGCCGGTGGGATTCGCCGAGACGAACTCGACCAGCACGCGCTCGCCGCAACCTAAGCGGCTCTCGCCGTAGCTCGCGCCGCGCTGGTGGATGGCGGCGAGCTCGCGCGCGTAGGCTCCGGGCGCGAGATGAAAGTTGATGAAGCCGGCGCCCGCGACCTCGGCACGTGCCACGAGGTCACTCGGCGGCAACGCCCGGACGATGGCGGCGGCGAGCTCGCGCGGATTGCGCCGTGCCGCCTTCGCCAGGCGCAGCGCCACGTTGCTCGCAAAGTCGCCGTGCTGCGCCTCGCGGCTGCGCTCGACCGCCACGCTCGACGCGGGAGGGGTTTGCGGGAGGAGGCCGCCGGCGAGCCTGGCAAGCGCGGCCAGCAGCAGCTGCTCGAGTTCCTGCTTCAAGGTCGATCTTCGGGGAGTATGGGACGCGCGCGAATCGCCTGGCGGGGAGTTTACCCGAAGCGCTGCCGCGGTTCGCCGCGGGACCGCTGCCGTATCGCCGCCACGCCCCTCGCGCAGCCCTCAGAAGAGCTCGAGCGGGTCGACGTCGAGTGCCCAGCGCACGCGCGCTGCGCCCGGCAGCTGCGCCACCTCGGGCAGCCACGCTTCGAGGAAGCGGTGCAGGGCGGTGCGCTCGCGGCTCTCGACGAGGAGCTGCGCATGGTAGCGGCCGGCGCGCCGCGCCATGGCCGCGGGCACCGGGCCGAGGAGCTGCACGCCGCGCGGCACCGCCCGGGCGCACTCGCGCGCCGCGTTGAGAAAGCCGAGCGCGGCGGCACCGGTCCGGCCCGAGGAGCGCACCGCGGCCAGGCGGCTGAAGGGCGGCCAGCCGGCCTGCTCGCGCTCCTCGAGGGCGGCGCGCGCGAAGCCGTCGTAGCCGTGCGCGAGCAGGCTCGCGAGCAGCGGGTGGTCGGGGAATTCGGTCTGGATCAACACCTCGCCGGGGCGCGCGCCGCGCCCGGCCCGCCCGGCCACCTGCACGATGGTCTGCGCCAGGCGCTCGGGAGCCCGGAAGTCGCAGCTGAAGAGTCCCTGGTCGGCATTGAGCACCACGACCAGCGTGACGTTCGGGAAGTGGTGTCCCTTGGTGACCATCTGGGTGCCGACCAGGATCCGTGCCTGACCCGCCGACATGCGCCGC
>DASSQU010000061.1:0-5220 GCA_035702325.1 Steroidobacteraceae bacterium | reverse complement strand
GGACACTCGTTGTACTTGCCCGGCGATCCCAGTGTGGGTCTCACCGACCAGCAGAAGGTCGAATGGCTGGAGCGTGTCGATCGCGAGACCCGCAAGTTGGATCCGCGCATCGTGCACGTGAACGCGAGCCTGGTCGCGGTGCACGAGGTGGTGCTGGTCGCGACCAGCGAGGGCGAGCTGGCCGCGGACGTGCGGCCGCTGGTGCGGTTCAACGTCTCGGTACTGGTCGAGCAGAACGGCCGGCGCGAGCAGGGCTATGCCGGCGCCGGCGGACGCTACTCGCTCGCCGAGCTGGTGGCGCGCGAGCGCCCGCTCGAGCTTGCGCGCGAGGCGGTGCGCCAGGCGCTGGTGAATCTCGAGGCGGTGCCGGCGCCCGCCGGCACCATGACGGTGGTGCTCGGGCCGGGCTGGCCAGGCATCCTGCTGCACGAGGCGATCGGTCACGGGCTGGAGGGCGATTTCAACCGCAAGGGCACCTCGGCGTTCGCCAACCGCATCGGCGAGCGGGTGGCGGCGAGCGAGTGCACGGTGGTGGACGACGGCACGCTCAGCGCGCGCCGCGGCTCGCTCAACATCGACGACGAAGGCACCCCCACCCGGTGCACCACGCTGATCGAGAACGGCGTGCTGCGCGGCTACATGCAGGACCGGCTGAATGCACGCCTCATGGGTGTTGCGCCCACCGGCAACGGCCGGCGCGAGTCCTTCGCCCATCTCACGCTGCCGCGCATGACCAACACCTACATGCGTGCCGGACCGCACGACCCCGGCGAGATCCTGCGCTCGGTGCGCCGCGGTATCTACGCGGTGAACTTCGGCGGCGGCCAGGTGGACATCACCTCGGGCAAGTTCGTGTTCTCGGCGAGCGAGGCCTACGCGATCGAGAACGGCCGCCTGGGCGCTGCCCTCAAGGGCGCAACCCTGATCGGGAACGGCCCGGACGTGCTGACGCGCGTCACCATGGTCGGCAACGACCTGAAGCTCGACGACGGCGTCGGCACCTGCGGCAAGGAAGGGCAGAGCGTTCCGGTCGGCGTCGGCCAGCCGACGCTGAAAATCGAGGGGCTCACGGTCGGCGGCACCGGCTGAAACGCGTGCCGCGCGTCTGCTGTCGGCGTGCGCCGACAGCGCCGACGCGAGTGCAGCAGCGGGTGTCGGCCCACACCGACAGGAGAAACTCTTGCGGACGTGCGGTGCGCTGACATAATGCAATCGATCGCGGCTTTGTGAGTTTCCACACGCCGCTGCAGGAGGCGAGTCCGTAGCGTGCATTGCGCGCGCGTTGCGCCCGAAGGATGTCCACGATGCAAGCCGAACCGACCATGGCCGATACCGCGACCCTGAAGCTGCCGGTGGAGCTGCTCGCGGAAATGAAGCGCAACACCAAGCAGAAGCCCGACTTCGAGGTCGAGGGATGGAAGCCTTCGCTGCTCGAGCGGCTGCTCGGGATGTTCGGCCTGAAGTAGCGCCCTCGAGGCAGCAGCCCGCTGCCGCGCGTCCCGCGCCACCGGGAGCCTGACGTTTTGCACCGCCGTGCCGGCAAGTTAGGATGTCCGGCATGGAGCGGCCCGCCCGTCACCTGTCGCGACCCCTCTACGAGGGACTTCCCTGGCTGTACATCACCTGCGGCCTGGCGGCGCTCGCGGCCAGCTACTGGCTCGCGGCCCACGGCCGCCTGAGCCTCACCATGGGACTCGCCGGGCTGCTGCTCATCGTGGCCGGCATCGTGGTGCTGCTGCGGCGGCGCGACTACCGCGCGCTGCGCTCGCAGTACGCCGACCCCGACTCCCTGGACGGCGACGAGCGCTGAAATCAGCGGCCGGACGCCGGCTCGCCGGTGTCCGCCGGCGGCGCCTCGTGCAGCTCCGGGACCGCCTCGGGCAGCACCTTCGGCACGCGCGGCACGGTGTCCGACTCGGGGTTGCGGCCGCGCGCCGCGCGCTCGTCCATGTAGATCAGCTCGTGCTTGCCGATCAGCACCACGTCGCCGTCGTTGAGGTAATGACGGCGCACGCGGTTCGACTTCACGAAGATGCCGTTGGTGCTGTTGAGGTCCTCGATCACGCACGAATGCGCGGTGGTGATCACCTGGCAGTGATGCCGGCTCACGAAGCGGCTGTCGATGTGGACGTCGTTGTCGGGGGTGCGGCCGATGATCAGCCGCCCGATGCGCAGCGGAATCTCCTGCTGCGTGCGCCCCTCGGCCGCCACCAGCAGCCGCGCGACCGGCTGGCCGGCGTCGCCCGCGGCGGGCGGCGCCGGTTCCGGCGGACTCTCCTGGGCGCGCGCCGCGTACTCGGGCCAGCGCAGCTCCGCCACCGCCGCCGCGATGTCCGCGCGGCGCACCGAGGTGCGGTCCTCGGTGTAGGCGGCCACCATGGCCGTGTCGCACAGCGTGTTGATCAGGCGCGGCACGCCGCCGGTGTAGCGGAAGATCTCGGCAAAGGTGTCGGCGGCGAAGATCTCGCGGTCGCCCGCCCCGGCGACCTCCAGGCGATGCTCGATGTAGGCGCGGGTCTCGGCCTCGGTGAGCATGTTGAGGTGGAAGCGCAGCCGCACGCGCTGCGTCAGCTGCTCGAGGCGCGGTGCGTCGAGCTTGGCGTTGAGCTCCGGCTGACCGACCAGGATGATGCGCAGTACCTTGTCCTTGGTGGTCTCGACGCCCGACAGCAGCCGGATCTCCTCCAGCACGCGCATCGACAGGTTCTGCGCCTCGTCGACGATCAGCAGCACGCGGCGTCCGGCGGCGTGCTGCTCCACCAGGAAGTTGTTGAGCGTGCTGATCAGCTCGGCCTTGTTCATCTTGAAGGGCGAGAAGCCGAATTGCACCAGCACCGCCTGCAGGAAATCGATGGCCGTGACCTGCGTCTGGTTGATCTGCGCCACCACCACGTCGGCCGGCACCTCGCGCAGGAACGACTCGATCAGCGTGGTCTTGCCCGAGCAGATCTCGCCGGTGATCACCACGAAACCTTCGGAGAACCAGATGGTCGACTCCATGTACGCTTTGGCGCGTGCGTGTTGTTTCGACAGGTAGAGGAACTGCGGATCCGGACTCAGCCGGAACGGCAATTCCTTGAGTTTGAACGGCTCGAGGTACATGGGGGCTCGCCCGCCGATGTTACGGGATGCGCACTCCCGCGGCCAAATCGGCCAGCAGCCGCCGCGCGCGCGCGTCCCGGCGGGCGGCGCTCGCCTCGACGATGGTGCAGTGCCCGACCTTGCGGCCGGGGCGCGGGCGCTTGCCGTAGTCGTGCAGGTGCACGCCGCGCTGCGCCAGCAGCCGCGCCCGCGGCGGGATGCGGCCGATGAGGTTGATCATGGCGCTGTGACCGAGCGCGTGCGTCGCGCCGAGCGGCAGCCCCAGGATCGCGCGCAGGTGATTCTCGAACTGGCTGGTGGCGGCGCCCTCGATGGTCCAGTGTCCGGAGTTGTGCACCCGCGGCGCCATCTCGTTGGCGATCAGCCGTCCGCGGCGCACGAAGAACTCCAGTGTCAGGATGCCGCGGTAGTCGAAATGGGTGAGCAGGCGCGTGAGGTGGCGCGCCGCGCGGCGCCACCAGCGCGGCGGCCCGAAGGGCGCGCAGGTGAGGCGCAGGATCCCGGCGCCGTGCACGTTGCCGCACAGCGGGTAGATGGCGAGCTCCCCGCGCGCCCCACGCGCGCCGATCACCGACACCTCGCAATCGAAGGGCACCCACTCCTCGTAGAGCAGCGGCACGGCGCCGAGGCGCTCCCAGGCGCGCTCGGCGTCGGCCGCGCTGCGCAGCAGCGCCTGCCCCCGGCCGTCGTAGCCCATGCGGCGCGTCTTGAGGACTCCCGGCAGTCCCACCGTGCCGAGCGCCCGGGCGAGCTGCGCGCGCGAATCGACCGCGTACCAGCGCGTGGTCGGGATGGCGAGCCGCTCGAACAGCCGCTTCTCGCTGACGCGGTCCTGGCCGCACTCGAGCGCCGCGACCGGCGGGCAGATGCGCGCCGCCGCCCCGCGGCGCTGCAGCGCGCGCAGACTCCTCGCCGGGACGTTCTCCCAGTCGAAGGTGATGACCTCACAGCGCCGTGCCAGTTGCCCGAGGAGCCTGCGGTCGGTGAACGCGCCGCTGAGCAGCGGCGCCACCCGGCCGGCGGGCGCATCGCGCGCCGGATCGAGGCACAGGAAGTCGAGGCCGAGCGGATAGCCCGCCAAAGCGAGCATACGGCCGAGCTGGCCGCCGCCCACGATGCCGACGGTCATGAGCGCGCAGGCGTGCGCGGGTCGGGCTGGCCGAGCACGCCGGCAGTCTGCCGCTCGCGGTACGCCTCGAGCGCGGTCTGCACGGCGGGGTGCCGGTTGGCGAGGATCGACGCGGCGCACAGCGCCGCGTTGGCGGCGCCGGCGGCGCCGATCGCGAAGGTCGCGACCGGGACACCGGCGGGCATCTGCACGATCGACAGCAGCGAGTCGAGCCCGCCGAGGCTCTTCGACTGCACCGGGACGCCGAGCACCGGGAGTGTGGTCTTGGCGGCGGTCATGCCGGGCAGATGGGCCGCGCCGCCGGCGCCGGCGATCAGCACCTCGAGGCCGCGCCCGCGCGCACCGGCGGCGTATTCAAACAGCAGATCGGGCGTGCGGTGCGCGGAGACGACGCGCACTTCGTAGGCTACGCTCAGGCGGTCGAGCACCTCGGCGGCGGCCTGCATGGTCTCCCAGTCCGAAGAGGACCCCATGATGATGCCGACCAGGGCCTGCATCACGGCATTGTAGCGAACAAAGCGCGCAGAGCGCGAAACAACTCGCGGCCCGCGGTGCCCACCGCGCTGCCGCGCGCCCGCTCGGCCCGGGCGGCGCTCACCCGCCGGGCCCACGTCGCCGTGTCCAGGCCCGGATGCTCCCGGGCGAGGGCGGCGAGCTCCGCCGCGCCGCCGCGGACGAGCCGCTCACGCCATTGCTCGCTGAGGTGCAGCCGGGCGGCATCGCGCGCGCTCACCGCCCCGCGTGCCGCGAGCGCGGCGCGGATCGGCTCCGGGTCGAGCGCGCGCATCAGCTTGCCGATGTACTGGCGCTGACGGGCGCGCGCCGCGCGGCTGCGCAGCCGGCGAGCCTCCCGCAGCGCCGCGCGCAGCTCCGGCGGCAGTCCGAGCGGCGCGAGCTCGGCATCCGACCAGTCGATGAGCGCTGCGCCGAGGTCCTGCGCGGCGCGGGCGGCGCGCTTGCGCGCGCTCTTGCTGGGGCGCGGCGCTGCG
>DASSQU010000060.1:0-2350 GCA_035702325.1 Steroidobacteraceae bacterium | reverse complement strand
GACGCACCTCGCAGTGGCCATCGGCGCGCACCCCGCCGCACGGCCCGTTGCGCAGATTCTTCGGGCAGTTCATCGGACACGACATGCCGGTCGAGCTGAGGATGCACTGGCCGCACATGCGGCAGTCGAACAGCAATCCCTTGACCGAGCGCTCGAGCAGGGCCACCGGACGCTCGAGCCGGCGGTAGCCGATCAGCATCCACAGCGGATGCAGCGCCACCAGCACTGACTCGAAGGCGCGGTAGAAAGCGTTGAGCCCCCTGGCGTGACGCACCGACCACTGGCGTACCGCGTACATGGCTACGAGCCTGCGGCGACGCCCTTGGCGCGGATGAGGGCTTCGAGGTCCGCGTCGCTGAAGCGCGCCTCGATGCGTGCGGCTTCCGCGGCCGCCTCGGCCTGGAGGTCCTCACCGCAGGGGCGCGCGTCGCTGCGTTTCCAGTCGGCGAGATAGGCGTCGGAGGTGCCCTTGCCGGCGCGCATCGCCGCGCGATCGACCGCTTCCTGGAAGCGCGCCGACAGCTGTACCTTGGCGGTCTCGCGCCCGCGCTTGACGATGACCTGGGCGGGGATGTCGCGCCAGGAGATGATCGTCAGGCTGGGCATGGTACGACCAGAGCCCCGAGGCGCGTCGCCAGCTCTCCGTACCCGGTGAAGCGGTATTCGAACTCGAAACCGAAAGATGCGGCGATCTGCCGCGCGCGCTCGATCGAGCCGGGCAGCGGAGCCTGCGCGAGATACACCAGCCGCTTGTAGTGGCGGAAGTACTCGCCGGCAAGCTGCGGGTGCCGATCGAGGCCGAGGGGCCGGATGACCAGCCGCTCGAAATGCCGCAGCAGGAAGTCGGTGAGGTAGAAAGTCCCGGGCTCGGCGTCCGCGAGCTCGGCGAAGAGCCGCGGGCCGCTCAGGAACTCGTAGCAATGAGCGCCGGGCAGCCGCTCGACGCCTTCCTCTCTGAGCATGGCATCGAGCAGCCCGCCGGTGCCGCAGTCGCCGTAGGCGACGAAGATCCGCGTGTAGCGCGCGCGCTGCGCTCGGATCTCGGCGCGCACCGCTGGCGTGATGCGCGCGGGATGGTTGTGGAGCTGCGCCGGCAGGCAGCGCACGTCGAGCGCGTCCCAGCCGTTGGCACGCCGCAGTGCGGCGATCTCGCGGGCGAGGGCGCCGCAGGCGATGACGAGGGTGACCGGGCGCTGCTCCATGGGGCTGGCCGCTCCGTCAGGCGGCGCTCGCGGCGCGCGCCGCGGCGCCGGCAGCGGCCGCGCGGCGCGCGGCGAGCAGGCTCTTGGCGGTCTCGACCGCGATCGCCGCGTCGCGGCAGTAGGCATCGGCGCCCACCGCCTTGCCGAATTCCTCGTTGAGCGGGGCACCGCCGACCAGCACGATGTAGTCGTTGCGGATGCCCTGCTCCTTGAGCTTGTCGATGACGACTTTCATGTAGGGCATGGTGGTGGTGAGCAGCGCCGACATGCCGAGGATGTCGGGCTTGTGCTGCTCGAGCGCCGCCAGGTATTTCTCGACCGGATTGTTGATGCCGAGATCGATGACCTCGAAGCCCGCGCCCTCGAGCATCATCGAGACGAGATTCTTGCCGATGTCGTGGATGTCGCCCTTGACGGTGCCGATCACGATCTTGCCGATCGGCGGCACGCCGGTCTCGGCGAGCAGCGGGCGCAGGATCTCCATGCCGCCCTTCATGGCGTTGGCCGCGAGCAGCACCTCCGGCACGAACAGAATGCCGTCGCGAAAGTCGATGCCGACGATGCGCATGCCCTCGACGAGGGCGTCGTTCAGCGTCTTCTCCGCGTTCCAGCCGCGCTCGAGGAAGATGTGCGTCGCCTCCTCGACCTCGGCCTTCAGGCCGTTGTACAGGTCGTCGTGCACCTGCTCGACGAGCTCCTGGTCATTGAGGTCCCGCAGGTTGAATTCGCCTTCGGCAGGCTCGGCCATGGTCGAAATCTCCATGCGCGGCTTTGACTTAGCGGCGCGCGTCCGTGAACGGCATGGTACGGGCTGCCCCCGCCCGGCAGGTGCTGCTACGCGACCCTCGATTGCCCGCAAGCGACAGGTGACGCGTTAAGGCAAAGGCCCGACCGGAACTGGATCACGCCGGGGCGCCGTCGGCCCGGGCGGCGGGCGCGGGACGGGGCTGGCGGCCGGAGCGCTCGGCGCTCGGCGGGCAGCCGAACTGCGCCCGGTAGCAGCGCGAGAAGTGCGGCGGCGACTGGAAGCCGCACGCGGTGGTGATGTCGATGATGGGCATCGAGGTCTGCAGCAGCAGCTCGCGGGCACGGCGCAGGCGCATCTGCAGGTAGTAGCGCTTGGGCACGCAGTTCAGGTGCCGCTTGAA
>DASSQU010000059.1:0-3052 GCA_035702325.1 Steroidobacteraceae bacterium | reverse complement strand
CGACACTGAACCGCAACCTGCGCGCCTTCCTGCTGGCGATCGTCGCCGCCGAATACCTGCTCGGCCTCATTCCGCGCGGCACCCACGAGTATGAGCGGCTCATCCGCCCGGCGGAGCTCGCGCGCTGGGGACGCGCCGCGGGACTCACGCTCGAGACCCTCGCCGGCATCGAGTTCAATCCCCTCACCGGCCACGTCGCCCTCGGACGCGACGTGCGCGTGAATTACCTCGCGCACCTGGCGCGCCCCGCGTGAGGATGAGCCGATGAGCCTCCCGCTTGCCCTCGCCCTGGTGGCCGCGGCTGCGCTCGTCACCGGCGCAGTCCTCGGCGGGCTCGTCACCCACGTCCGCGCGGCGCGGCGTCTCGAGGCGCTGCACGTCGAGCTCACCGCGGCGCGGGTACGGCTCGAGGCGAGCACGCTGCAGGAGGCGGACCGTGTGAACCTGCTCGAGCAGTCCGAAACCCGGCTGCGGGCGGCGTTCGAGTCCCTCGCCACCGACACGCTGCGCACCAACAGCGAGCTGTTCCTGCGGCTCGCGCGCGAGGCCATGGGGCGCGACCAGGCGCTCGCCCAGGGCGCGCTGAAGGAGCGCGAAACCGCCATCGCGCAGCTGGTCGAGCCGCTGCGCGCGGCGCTCGAGCGCACCGAGGCGCAGGTGCGCTCCCTCGAGAGCGAGCGCCGCGAAGCCTTCGCGACACTGCGCACCCAGATAGAGACCCTGAGCGGTGCCCAGACGCAGCTGCAGCGCGAGACGCGCAACCTGGTCACGGCGCTGCGCCGCCCGGAGGTGCGCGGCCGGTGGGGCGAGCTGACGCTGCGGCGCCTGGTGGAGCTCGCCGGCCTCACCGAGCACTGCGATTTCACCGAGCAGCCGCAGGTCCTCGGCGAGGAAGGCGCGCTGCGCCCGGACCTGGTGGTGCACATGCCCGATGCGCGCGACCTGGTGATCGACGCCAAGACGCCGCTCGATGCCTATCTCGCCGCCCTCGACGCCGCCACCGACGAGGAGCGGCAGCAGTCGCTGCGGCGGCACGCGCAACAGGTCGAGACGCGCGTGCGCGAGCTCGCCGCCAAGGGCTACTGGGCGCAATTCGAGCGCAGTCCCGAATTCGCCGTGCTGTTCCTGCCGGGGGACCAGTTCCTGTCGGCCGCGCTCGCCGAGCGGCCCGACCTGCTCGAGACCGCGCTCGGCCAGAGCGTGATCATCGCCACCCCCTCGACCCTGATCGCGCTGCTGAAGGCCGTGGCCTACGGCTGGCGGCAGTCGGCGGTGGCGCACAATGCCGCGCTCATCCGCGACCTCGGCCAGGAGCTGTATCGGCGCCTCGCGAGCTTCCACGGGCACCTCGGGCGCACCGGACAGCGCCTGGCCGCCGCGGTCGAGGCCTACAACGCCGCCGTCGGCTCCCTCGAGCGCCAGGTCCTGCCGCAGGCGCGCCGCTTCACCGAGCTCGGCGTGACGGCCGATGCGCCGCTCGCTTCGCTCGAGGCCGTGAGTCAGCTGGCGCGCAACGCGGGGGGCGCCGCCGGCGCCGGGCCGGACGACGCGGAGGCGCGCACGCCGGCCGGTCCGGCCGCAGCTCCGCCGCGCGACGCCCCCGCGAGCGATGCCCGCAAGTCCTGAGGCGTCCGCGACGCGCGCCCTCGCCTTGCTCTATTCGCCGCCTGCTGAGCGCCCGGTGCTCGCGGCGCTGTGCGCCATCGAGAGCGAGATCGGCGCCAGCCTGCGCGGCGGTCTCGACCCCGAAGTGGCTCATACCCGCCTCGCCTGGTGGCGTGAGGAGTGCGCGCGCTGCGCCGCGGGGCAGCCGCTGCATCCGTCGACGCGTGCGCTGCGCGCGGCGCTGCCGGAAGGGGCAAGCGGCGCGCTCGGCGCTCTCGGCGGGCTCGACGGGCTGGTCGATGCGGCGGCCTGGGACCTCGCGGCGGCGGCCTTCCGGACGCGGCGCGAGCTGCGCGCCTACTGCGAGCGCTGGGCGGCCGCCATGATCGCGCCGCTGTTCGGGCTCGCCGCTCCCGCCGTCGCGCCCGCGACCGCGCGCGAGCTGGGTGCGGCGCTGCGCGTCAGCTGGCTCACCGCTTCGAGCGGCGCGAGCGGCGCATCGGCCGTCACGCCGAGCTCGGTGAAGCGGCGCGCCTGCGGCAGCACCTGGCGCTCGAGCGAGCCGACCGCGGCGTTGTACGCCTCGACGGCGGTGGCGAGCCGTTGCCCCATGCGTCCCAGGTGGCCGTTGAAGCTGCTCAGTCGCCGATAGAGCTCCTGGCCCAGGTCGCGGATCTGCGCCGCGTTGTGGGCCACGGCGGACTGGCGCCAGCCGTAAGCCACCGCCTTCAGCAGGGCGATCAGCGTCGAGGGTGTCGCGATGATCACGCTTTGCGAGAGCGCGGCCTCGAACAGCTCCGGGCGCTCGGCGAGCGCGGCGGAGAGAAACTGATCGCCGGGCAGGAAAAGCACGGCGAACTCCGGGCTGCGCTCGAACTGCGACCAGTAGCTCTTGGAGGCGAGCTCGCGCACGCGCGTCTCGACCTGCTGCGCATGGCGACGCAGCGCCTGCGTCCGCTCCTCCTCGCTCGCCGCCTCGAGCGCGGCGAGATACGCCTCCAGCGGGGCCTTGGCGTCGATGACGAGCTCGCGCGCATCCGGCATGTGCACCACCAGGTCCGGGCGCAGCGCGCCCTCCTCACCGACCAGCTGCAGCTGCTCGGTAAAGTCGCAGTGCTCGGTGAGCCCCGCGAGCTCGACGAGCCGGCGCAAGGTGAGCTCGCCCCAGCGGCCGCGCACCTCGGGCCGGCGCAGCGCGGTCACGAGGTTACGCGTTTCGCGCTGCAGCTGCGCCTGCCCGCCGGCGAGGCCCTCGAGCTGTGAGCGCAGCGCGCTGAAAGCGTCGCGCCGCTCGCGCTCGAGCGCCTGCACCTGGGCCTCGGTGCGCTCGAGCGCCACGCGCAGCGGCTCGACGAGTTGCGCGATGGCGACCTCGCGCTCCTTGAGCGCGCCCTGCGCGACCGCCTGATCGCGGCCGAGCGCCTCGCGCGCCAGTCGCAGGAACAGC
>DASSQU010000058.1:0-4766 GCA_035702325.1 Steroidobacteraceae bacterium | reverse complement strand
CTGCTCGGCGATCAGGCTGCCGACCAGCCGGCGTCCCTCGGCATCGAGATTGGTGGTCGGCTCGTCGAGCAGCCACAGCGGCACCGCGAGCAGCGCGAGTCCGGCGAGCGCCACGCGGCGCTTCTGTCCGGCCGACAGCGTCCGCACCAGCCGCCCGGACCAGGCACGCGCGCCGACGCGCGCCAGCACCTCGTCGAGCTCGGCGTTCGAGACGCGCCGCCGCACGCCGATCCAGAAATGCAGGTTCTCGCGCGCACTCAGGTCCGCCTTGAGCGGCGGCTCGTGACCGAGGTAGGCGAGCGCCGCGTGGAAAGCGCGCAGGTCGGCGCGCACGTCCCGGCCCCGCCACCGCACCCGTCCCTCCTCCGGATACATCAGACCGCACAGCGTGCGCAGCAGCGTCGTCTTGCCGGAGCCGTTCACGCCGGTCACTTCGAGGCAGCCGCCATCGGCGAGCGAGAAGCCGACGCCCTTCAGCACGTGCCGCTCGCCGCGCCACAGGTGCAGGTTCTCGAATTCCAGGCTCTCGTTCGGCATGACCTCTCGGCGCGCAAGTCTCGCAAATTGAGGAACTTAGCGCCACAAGCTCGCTGTCGGCGAACGGAGTCGGCGCAATGTGTGCCTGGGGCCGGAGTCGAACCGGCACGGGGTTTCCCCCAAGGGATTTTCGTACCAGCTACAGCTTTCGCTGCTGCACCGTGCCTCGAGCGCGTGCATTTGTGGTCTGGACTTTACCTTTGCCCTGCCGCGGACGCCCCGGCGCGTGTCCCCGGTTTAGGCAGGAGCCGTCAAGTCTCTACACTTTCCCTGCTCCCCGCCGTATGCAGTGCGTCGGGGGCCAGGGCTTAGCTCGGTGTTGCAGCCACCCTGACGTGCTGCTGTTTCACCGACTTTGACCCCATTCACACCGGCCGTTTCCGCGCCGGGTGCTCAAATCGATTCAAGTCCCTTGCGTCTACCAGTTTCGCCACCCAGGCATGGGTTGCGGGCGCGATTCTAGGCGTTCTTCAACATCTCGGCGACCGTCGGGAAGCCGCGCGCCCTGGCGATGTCCTCGGCCGTCTGCTTGTCGTGATTGCGCAGCCGCGTGCTGGCGCCGGCGCTCACCAGGCGCCGCACGAGCTCGGCATTGCCGTTGCGGCTCGCGATGATGAGGGCGGTGTCGCCGAAGGCGTTCTGCGCGTCCTTGTCGACGCGGCGGGCGAGCAGCTTGTCGACGATCTCCAGTGCCCCCGCGTTCGCCGCCAGCAGCAGCGGGGTATCGCCCTCGGCGGTGCGTGCGTCGACCTTGGCCCCGCCGGCGAGCATCAGCTCCGCGATGGCGGTCGCGCCGGCCGCGCAGGCGGCCCCGAAAGGTGTCACGCCGGAGGCATCCTCGTGGTCGGCGCTCGCGCCGCGCTGCAGCAGCAGTCGCGCGCTCTCCAGCCGGCGGGTGTGCGCCGCGTACCAGAGCGCGGTGCGCCCCGCCTTGTCGATTCCCTCGGGCGCGGCACCCGCTTCGAGCAGCTTGCCGAGCAGCTCCGTGTCGTCGCTGCGGGCGACCAGCATGAGGGCGCTCGTGCCGTGCTCGTCGCGGGCGTCCACGCGCGCGTGCGCCGCGAGCAGCGCGCGCACGATGTCCAGGTGGGCGGTCTTGGCGGCCGCGACGATCGGCGGCTCCGGATCGTCCGCACGGCCGTCGGGCGACACCCCGTGCGAGAGCAGGCTGGCGACGATGTCCTTGCGGCCGACGCGCACCGCCTCGAGCAGCACCGAGTTGCCGCGGCGATCCGCGCGCGTCGCCTGTGCGCCGGCGGCGAGCAGCGCGTCGACTCCCGCGGGAGTGCCGCTCAGGACCGCAACCGTGAGGATCGGCAGTCCCCCGGGCGTGCTGGCATTGGGATCGGCGCCCTTGGCGAGTAGCGTGCGCAGCAGCTCGGGCGTGCCGCGGCTCGCACCGACCGCCAGATCCGGCCAGCCCGCATACAGGTCGCGCTGCCCGCGCTGCACCGAAGTCGGCGCACTGTAGGTCTGGACCGCGCTGTGCGGCACGGTGGTGGCGCCCTTCTCCTTCAGCCGCGCGACGACGTCGGCGGCTCCGCGCTCCACGGCGAAATCGAGCGCCGACCAGTCCTGGCTGTCGCGTGGCGCCACACTCGCCCCGGCAGCGAGCAGCTGATCGACGACGTCCAGCCGGCCGCTCTGCGCGGCCTGCATGAGCGCGGTGTTGCCGGCGTGGTCGACGGCCGCGACACTGGCGTGCGCCGCGAGCAGCTCCCCCACGGCCGCGGGCTCACCCGCCCGCGCCGCCAGCATGAGCGGCGTCATGCCGCTCTCGTCGGCCGCATCGACCGGCGCACCGCGCTTGATGAGCAGCGCCACCGCGGGCGCCGAGCCCGCCTCTGCGGCGCGCGCCAGCGCGCCGCGCCCGAACTCGTCGCGCTCGGCGATGAGCTTCGGCTCGGCCAGAATCTCCAGGCTGGTCATGTCGGCATCGTCGGCCGCGAGCCACAGCGCCTCGCGCCGCACCGCCGGATCCTTGAGCTGCGCGGACGGCAGGAGGCTCGAGGGCAGCTCCTGCCTCCGGCCGGCGCCGGCCGTGGGAGGCGCGGGAGCCGTGAAGCCGAGCTCGCGCGCGCGCGCCAGCCAGTGCGTTGCGCAGCGGGTGTCGGGCGGGGTGAGATCCGCGCACAGGCTCGCGAGACTGAAGGCGGCGCGCGCATTGCCCTGCCCCGCGGATTTCTCCAGCCAGGGGCGCGCCGCGGCCGGGTTCGGCGCGCCGCTCACGCCATTCAGATAGAACGCGCCGAGCAGGTACTGGGCCTCGGCATTGCCCTCGGCCGCCATCCGCTGCAGCGTGGCCGCTGCGTTGGTGAAGTCCTTGAGGCGGATCGAGGCCTTGACGCTCTCGAGCGGATCCGCCGGCCGTGACACCGCGCCGGCCGCGGCCGCGGCCAGCACGGCGATCGCCGCCAGGAGCGTCCGGCTAGGCCGCACCGCGCTTGGTCTCGACGTTGATCCCGACGCGGCGCAGGAAATCGGACGGCAGCACGCCGCCCGCGCTCACGATGACCGCATGGTTCTCGACCTTGACCATCTCGCCCTCGTGCTCGATCGACACCGCCTCGGCTTCGATCTGTTTCACGTTCGACTTGAGCAGCACCTTGAGCCGCCCTCCGGAGGCGGCGCTCTGGATGCGGTCGCGGTTGCGTCCCTTGGCGCGATCGAAATCGGCGCCGCGATACGACAATACCACTCCCCCCGCCCCGGGGGTCTCGGCGATGCTGGCAGCGGCCTCGAGCGCGCTGTCCCCGCCGCCCACCACCAGCACCTGCTTGCCGGTGTACTGCTCCGGATCGATCAGCCGGTAGACCACCTTCGGCAGCTCCTCTCCCGGGACTCCGAGCTTGCGCGGCGTGCCGCGCCTGCCGATGGCGAGCAGCACGCTGCGCGTGGCGTAGGTGGCGACGTTGGTCTTGACGGTGAAGCCGTCGCCGGCGGCGGTGATGTCCTCGACGCGCTCGCGGTAGTTGATCTTGATGCCGGTCTTGCGCTCGGCATCCTGCCAGAACTGCAGCAGCGCCTCCTTGCTCGTCTGGCGGAAATTCACCTTGCCGAGCAACGGCACGGTCGCCGGCGCCGTCATCACCAGCTTGCCGCGCGGATACTGGAACACCGCGCCTCCGAGCGACTCCTGCTCGACCGTCACGTAGCGCATGCCCTTGGCCTTGGCAGTCAGGGTCGCGGCGAAGCCCGCCGGGCCCGCCCCGACGATCACCACGTCGAGCCGGCCGTCGCCGGTGCGGCGCTGGGCGACCGCCTCGATCGCCTGCTTGCCCTGCTCGAGGGCGTTGCGGATGAGCCCCATCCCGCCGAGCTCGCCGGCAATGAAGATGCCGGGTACGGATGACTCGAACTTCGGTGAGACGAGCGGAATGTCGACCCCGCGGCGCTCGCTGCCGAACACGAGCGTGATCGCATTCACCGGGCAGGCGGTCTTGCAGGCGCCGTGGCCGATGCAGTCCCCGGGGCTCACCAGCACCGCGCGCCCGCCGATGAGACCGAGGACCTCGTGGTGCGCCTGCTCCGGGCAGGACTTGACGCACGAGGCGCAGCCGATGCAGCGCGTCGGGTTGATCAGCGGGTGGAGCGACGCCGGCTCTGCGGCGCCGGTCTTCTCCTGCGCCTTGACGCTGCGTCGCTCGAGGCGACGGCGGCGGCGCACGTCCCACAGGACGAGCAGCACGCACGGCAGGCCGTAGAGAACGTAGGTCAGTGTTTCCATCGAGCCGACAACTCCCGCGGCGCAGGCGACCGCAGACGTTAACGCAGTGGGTTCGAACCCGTCAGGCGAGTGGTGCGTAATTCCACACTGCGTGGGCTATATACTCTGTGACTTAACGCACGCGAATGGGGAATTTCCCCCCTTGTCACCATCCACGCCGGTGCGCACTCTAACAATCTGTCGCGTCGCTCGTGTCGTCGGATTTATTTCCTGATTTTGTCTGTACTTGGAGACAGACCAGCTGACGTAATGTCGGTCACCTGAGACAGAGTTACCGGCGCTTCGATCGCGTGTATGTTCTGCTACGTACGTGATCGCTGCTGCGGTCGCGCCACCGCCTGGCAGGGAGGTGTGTCATCAGTCTTATCTGGCTCATCGCGGGGATTCTGATCGGCGCCGTCGCCGCACGCTTCGGCGCGCCGCTCGGACGCGGCGCCCTCGCCCTCGCGCGCGATCGCTCCCGCTATGCGCTCGCCGCCGGACTCCTCGCCGCGTTCGCCAT
>DASSQU010000057.1:0-6368 GCA_035702325.1 Steroidobacteraceae bacterium | reverse complement strand
CGCGGCTCGCGCAGCCCACGGGCTAGAAGTCCCCGAACTCCCGCTGCAGCAGCGTGATCGCGGCGATCGCCGCGGTCTCGGTGCGCAGCACCCGCGGCCCGACGCGCACCGGCGTGAAGCCCGCCGCGACCGCCGCCTCGGCTTCGGTGTCGGCGAGCCCGCCTTCGGGCCCGACCAGCACCGTGACGGGACCTGCGGGGCGCTCGAGCTCGGCCAGCCGCCGCGTCGCCTCCGGCGAGAGCAGCAGCCGGCTGCCCGCCGTCGATCCCGGCGCGGGCGCGCCGGGCCGGTGCAGGAAGTCCCGGAGCCCGAGCGGTGTACTCACCTGCGGCAGGCGGTTGCGCCCGGACTGCTCGCAGGCGCCGATGGCGATGGCGCGCCAGTGATTCAGCCGCCGGTCGGCCTGCTGGGCCTCGAGCCGCACCACGCTGCGCTCGGTGAGGAGCGGCACCAGGTGCGACACGCCGAGCTCGGTCGCTTTCTGCACCACGAGGTCCATGCGCTCGCCGCGCGAGATTCCCTGCGCGAGCGTGAGCGCGAGCGGGGACTCGCGTTCGACGGCGACGTGCTCGCCGATCCCCACGGTCACCTCCCCGCCGTGCGCCTTGTCGATGCTGCCGAGAAATTCGCCGCCCGCGCCATTGAAGAGAACGAGCGCCTCCCCGACCCGCAGCCGCAGCACCCGCGTGACGTGGCTCGCGGCCCCGCCCTCGAGCCGGATACGCTCACCGCTCGCGAGCGGCGCATCGACGTATACCCGCGTCAGTCGCATGTCGCGAGCCCGATGCCTTCGCGCGCCACCTCGACCATGAGGTCGATCTCCGCGGGCGTCACCACGTACGGCGGCATGAAGTACACCACGTCGCCCACCGGCCGCAGCAGCACGCCGCGCTCGAGCGCGTGGCGGTAGACGGCGAGCCCGCGGCGCTCGCTCCAGGGATAGGGCTCGCGGCCCGCTTTGTCGCGCGCCATCTCGACCGCGACGATCATGCCGCACTGGCGCACCTCGGCCACGTGCGGCAGGTCCTCGAGCTCGCGCGCCCGCGCGCCGAGATGCGCAGCGAGCGCGGCGTTCGCCTGGAGCGTGCCGTCCTCGCGGAAGATGGCGAGGCTCGCGCGCGCCGCGGCGCAGGCGAGCGGGTTGCCGGTGAAGCTGTGCGAGTGCAGGAAGGCCCGGCGCCGCGTGTATTCGGCGTAGAACGCCTGGTAGATCTCCGCGGTGGTCATCACCGCCGAGAGCGGCAGGTAGCCGCCGCTGAGGCCCTTGGAGAGGCACAGGAAATCCGGGCGGATGCCGGCCTGCTCGCACGCGAACAGCGTCCCGGTACGCCCGAAGCCGACCGCGATCTCGTCCGCGATGAGGTGCACGCCGTGACGGTCGCAGGCCTCGCGCAGCAGCGTGAGGTACACCGGGTCGTACATGCGCATGCCGCCCGCGCACTGTACCAGCGGCTCGACGATCACCGCCGCCGCCTCGCGGGCGTGCGCCGCGAGCGCCGCCTCCATGTGGGCGAACCGGCGGCGCGAGTGCGCCGCCCAGCTCTCGCCCGGCTCGCGCAGGTAGCAATCGGGCGAGGGCACCGTGATCGCCTCCATGAGCAGCGGGCGGTAAATCTCCTTGTAGAGCGCGACGTCGCCGACCGCGAGTGCCCCGAGCGTCTCGCCGTGGTAGCTGTTCGAGAGCGTGAGGAAGCGCCGTTTCTCGGGGCGGCCGGCGTTGCGCCAGTAGTGGAAGCTCATCTTCAGCGCCACTTCCACCGCCGCGGAGCCGTTGTCGGCGTAGAAGCAGCGCGTGAGGCCGGGCGGGGCCACCTCGACCAGCTCCTCGGAGAGCGCGATCACCGGCTCGTGGGTAAAGCCGGCGAGGATCACCTGCTCGAGCCGCTCGAGCTGCGCGGCGACCGCGGCGTTGATGCGCGGGTTGGCGTGGCCGAAGAGATTCACCCACCAGGAGCTGATGGCGTCGAGGTAGCGTTTGCCCGCGAAGTCCTCGAGCCAGGCGCCCTGCGCGCGGCGGATCGGGATCGGCGGCAGCTGCTCGTGGTCCTTCATCTGCGTGCACGGATGCCACACGTGGGCGAGGTCGCGCGCGGCGTAGCGGGCGTTGGCGTCCGGGGCGGAGATCACGGAGATCATGCGGTGATTGTGGCAGAATCTCCGCCGCGCCGATGCCACTCGACCCCGCCACTTCAGGCCTCACGATCGATACCGCCACCGGACTCCTCGCCGGGGTGCGCCAGGTGCTCTCGCCGCACTGCGACCCGCGGCCGCCGGGCGCGGTGCCGACCCTGCTCGTGGTGCACGGCATCAGCCTGCCGCCCGGGGAATACGGCGGGCCGTGGATCGATCGGCTGTTCACCGGGACGCTCTCGCCCGGGGCGCATCCCTACTTCCGCGAGATCGAGGGCCTGCGCGTCTCGGCGCACGCCCTGATCCGCCGCGACGGCGGGATCGTGCAGTACGTGCCCTTCGGTGAGCGTGCCTGGCACGCCGGAGAGTCGGAGTACCGCGGCCGCAAGGCCTGCAACGACTTCTCGATCGGGATCGAGCTCGAGGGCACCGACGACACGCCCTACACCGACGAGCAGTACCGTCAGCTGGCCGCTCTCGCGGCGGCGCTCATCGCCGCCTACCCCTCGCTCGGCGCCGAGCACATCGTCGGTCACAGCGACATCGCGCCGGCGCGCAAGACCGACCCGGGCGCGGCCTTCGACTGGGCGCGGCTGCGCGCACTGCTCGAGAGACGTCTCGCCTCAGCCTGACTTGCCACGCTCGTGGCGCCACAGAACCTCGGCGCCGCGCTCGTGTCGCGCCAGCACCCGCGCGAGCACGAACAGCAGATCCGACAACCGGTTGAGGTACTTGAGCGCCTCCGGCCCCACCGGCTCGCTGCGGGCGAGCGCCCAGGCCCGCCGCTCGGCGCGCCGCGCCACGGTGCGTGCGAGGTGGCAGGCGGCGGCCGCCGGACCGCCCCCGGGCAGGATGAATTCCCTGAGTGGCGGGAGCGGGTCGTTGAAGGCATCGAGCGCCGTTTCGAGCCGCGCAACCTGCGCGACGCCGACGGCGCGATGACCGGGCAGGCACAGCTCCCCGCCCAGGTCGAAGAGCTCATGCTGCACCTCGGTGAGACACTCGCTCACCGCCGGTGGCAATCCGGGCACGGCGAGCAGCACGCCGATCGCGCTGTTGAGCTCATCCACCGTGCCGTAGGCTTCGACCCGCGCGCTGTCCTTCGGCACGCGGCTGCCATCGCCGAGACCGGTGGTGCCGTCGTCGCCGGTGCGGGTGTAGATCCTGCTGAGGCGGTTGCCCATGCTGCTGCGGCGCGCAAGTGCGCTGCCGGGCGACACTCTACCGCAGAACCGCCGTGGCGGCGCTTCGCTTGCCACGCCGTGGGCAGCGGGACATGATGCCGCCGCCATGCGTACGGCGCTTTTCGCGACGCTCGCACTGCCCCGGGAACGCAATGTGTCCTAGATCCGATGGCCTCGCGTGAGCTTGCGGCGGCGCTCGCCGCGGCGCGCGCCGCCGCCGAGGTGATCCGCGCCTGCTACCGCAGGCAGCCGCAGCTGCGCATCAAGGAGGACGCCTCGCCGGTCACCGAGGCGGACGTGCGTGCGGAGGAGGTGATCCGCGCGACGCTCGCCGCGGCCTTCCCCTCCTACGGCTTCTACGGCGAGGAGACCGGCCAGCATGCGATGCAGGCCGAGAGCATCTGGCTGGTCGACCCGATCGATGGCACCAAGAGCTTCGTGCGCGAGTCGCCGTTCTTCTCCACGCAGATCGCGCTCATGCGCGCCGGGCAGCGGGTGCTCGGAGTGTCGAACGCCCCGGCCTTCGGCGAGCTCGCCTATGCGGAGCGTGGCGGCGGCGCCTTCCTCAACGAGCTTCCGATCCGGGTCAGCACCGTCGGGCGGCTGGAGGATGCGGCGCTTTCGACCGGCAACCTCAAGTCCCTCGCCCGCTCGCCGCGCTGGCGGACGATCGGTGCGCTCATCGGCGCGATGAGCTACTCCCGCGGCTACGGCGACTTCGTGCACTACCACATGCTCGCGCGCGGGGCGCTCGAGGTGGTCATCGAGTCGGACGTCAACATTCTCGACATCGCGGCGCTCGCGGTGATCGTGCGCGAGGCGGGTGGCATCTTCACCGATCTGGACGGGCAGGAGGTCGGACTCGCGACCCGCAGCGTGCTCGCCGCCACCGGACGGCTGCACGCGCTGGTGCTGGAGGCGCTCAGGCGCTGACGCAACGCTCAGGCGCTGACGAACACCCGCCGGCCGTCCTTCTCGATCTCGATCATCGGCGCGAGGTAGAGCTCGCTCAGGCTGGCGGCGCTGAGCGCCGAGCCGACCGGGCCGAGCGTCCAGCGCCCGTCGCCGAACAGGAGCAGCACCCGCTCGGCGAAGCGCGCTGCGAGCGTCGGATCGTGCAGCGTCGTCACCACGGTGCGGCCGGCGCGGGCGAGCGCGTGAAACAGCCCGAGCACCACCAGCTGGTGGTGCGGATCGAGGTGGTTGGTGGGCTCATCGAGCAGGAAGATGTCCGGCTGCTGGGCGAGGAGCGAGGCCACCGCGACACGCCGCTGCTCGCCGCCGGAAAGCGTGTCGGTACGCCGCGGCGCGAACTCGGCGAGATCGACCGCCGCCAGCGCCTCGCGCGCCAGGCGCTCATCCTCCGCCGTCTCCCATTGCCACAGCGCCAGGTGCGGGTGACGCCCGATGAGCACCGTCTCCATCGCCGTGGTGACGAAGGCGTCCTCCAGGTCCTGGGGCAGGAGCCCGAGGCGCAGCGCCACCGCGCGGCGCGTGAGCTGCGGCACCGGCGTGCCATCGAGCGTCACCTCCCCGCCGTCCGGCAGGCGCAGCCCCGCGAGGGTGTGCAGTGTGAGTGTCTTGCCCGAGCCGTTGCGCCCGAGGATGGCGACCACCTCGCCGGGGGCGAACTCGATCGCGAGCGCGCGCACCAGCTCGCGCGCACCGGCGCACACGGTGAGCCCGCGGGCCGCGAGCCGTGCGCCGCGCCCGGGGCCGGCACCACGCCGGTCCGCATCGGGGTGGTGCTTCAGGGGCGCGTCCAACGGATCTCCAGCGCGGTGGCAGGACCTACCACCACATCGCGCAGGCTCGGCGGCATCTCCGATTGCCCGGGGGAGAGCGGGCGGCGCCCCGCCATGATCTCCGCCGCCTCCTGCGGGTAGAGCGGCCGGCGCCCGGGGTCCGCAAACCCGCTCGGGTAGAGCGGCTGCTCGGTTGCGGGGTCGTACTTGTCCGTGGCGCCGGCGATGTGCATGAGCTCGTGCGCGATCACGATGTCATTCTCGCCCGCCTGGGCTTCGCTCGCGAAGGCATGCACGATGCCGATCAGCCCCTTCTGCAGGCCGTGCGAGTCGGGTACGCGCTCGAGCGTCGCCGGGTCGTGGTAGAGGACGAAGATGCGGATGCGGGTCGGCACCCGGCCGGGCACGTCGCCCACCCGCATGGCGTACCAGCGCAGCTTCAGGCTCCACCAGGCGATGCCGAGCGGCCCTGTGCCCGGCGCGAGCTCCGGCGGGAGCTGCGAGCCCTGGGGGAAGACCTCGACGTGCACCGGCTGCTCGAGCCTCACGCCGTAGCGGTGCGCCTCGCGCGCGAAAAACTGCTCGATGGCGGCGAAGTCCCGTGCCGAGAGTCCGTGGATACAGCGCTCGGCGGTCGCGCTGCCGTCGGCGTTCAGCGGATACACGCCGACCCACAGCGTCTCGCGCCAGCTCTGGGTGTGGACGCGATCGAGCCATTGCTGGGTCGCGACCGCGAGCAGCACCAGCAGCAGGACGAGGATGCGGATGCTGCGCCACACGGTGGCGCCCGAGTTCGCCGCCGGCGCACGGCTTGCGCCGGAAACGCCGCGCGCGCCCATTCAGGGCTGCAGCCGCGTCACGGCCCAGGGTCCCGCCTCGAAGCCGCCGCCGCGCGCGGCTTTCAGCGTCCGGGTCCAGCGCGCGCGATCGTGGATGCGCGAGTGCCCCTCGACCCAGAGCTCCACCGCATCGGCCCAGAGCCGCAAGCCCCCCCAGTGCGGCGGCCTGGGCACGCCGATCTCGCGGGTCGCCTCGGCCTCGGGCGTTCCGGGTAGCGGGGCGCCGAAGCGCCGCGCCGCAGCCGCCACCGCCGCTTCGAGCGCAGCGCGCGAGGCCACCGGCTCGCTCTGCGCGCTCGCCCAGGCGCCGATGCGCTTGTCCCAGGCGCGGGAGGCGAAGTAGGCGTCGCTCTCCTGCGGCGGGCCCTCGACGCCCGGGCCCTCGATGCGCACCGGGCGGTGCAGCGCGTCCCAGTGCATCACGGCCGCCGCACGCGGATTGCGCCTGAGCTCGCGGCCCTTGGCCGAGA
>DASSQU010000056.1:0-4461 GCA_035702325.1 Steroidobacteraceae bacterium | reverse complement strand
GCACACCCGCCGAACGTGATAGGTGCTCCGCGGGATAGTTAAGCAGTCACTTAAGTATCGCCGCTTTGACCTATCGCCCGTCCGACCCTATCGCCTGTCCGAGCCTCTCGCCTGTCCGAGCGATCGCCGGGGCCGGCCGATCGCCGGCCCGGCCGATGCCTACTTCAGGATCTTCGCCACCACGCCCGCGCCGACGGTCTTGCCGCCCTCGCGGATCGCAAAGCGCAGCCCCTCTTCCATCGCAATCGGGCTGATCAGCTCGATCGTCATCTTGATGTTGTCCCCGGGCATCACCATCTCCACCCCCGCCGGCAGCTCGATGGTCCCGGTCACATCCGTGGTGCGAAAGTAAAACTGCGGCCGATACCCCTTGAAGAACGGCGTGTGCCGCCCGCCCTCCTCCTTGGTCAGCACGTACACCTCGCACTCAAACTGCGTGTGCGGCGTGATGCTCCCGGGCTTGGCCAGCACCTGCCCGCGCTCGACTTCCTCGCGCTTCGTACCACGCAGCAGCACCCCGACGTTGTCCCCCGCCTGCCCCTCATCGAGAAGCTTGCGGAACATCTCCACCCCCGTGCACACCGTCTTCACCGTGGGCTTCAACCCCACGATCTCCACCTCGTCGTTCACCTTGATGATCCCGCGCTCAATGCGCCCGGTGACCACCGTGCCGCGACCGGAAATCGAGAACACGTCCTCAACCGGCATCAAAAAGGGCTTCTCGATCTCGCGCTTCGGTATCGGGATGTACTTGTCCATCTCCTCCACCAGCTTCACCACCGAGGGCACCCCGATCTCGCTCTTGTCCCCCTCGAGCGCCTTCAGCGCCGACCCCACGATGATCGGCGTCTTGTCGCCGGGAAACTTGTATACCGACAGCAGCTCGCGCACCTCCATCTCAACGAGCTCGAGCAGCTCCTTGTCGTCCACCATGTCGGCCTTGTTCATGTACACCAGGATGTACGGCACCCCCACCTGACGCGCCAGCAGGATGTGCTCGCGCGTCTGCGGCATCGGCCCGTCCGCCGCCGACACCACCAGAATCGCCCCGTCCATCTGCGCCGCACCCGTGATCATGTTCTTCACGTAGTCAGCGTGTCCGGGACAGTCCACGTGCGCGTAGTGCCGGTTCTTGCTCTGGTACTCCACGTGCGCCGTCGAAATCGTAATCCCGCGCGCACGCTCCTCGGGCGCCTTGTCAATCTGGTCGTACGCCACAAATGTCCCACCGTAGGTCTCGGCCATCACCTTCGTCAGCGCCGCCGTCAAAGTCGTCTTCCCATGGTCCACGTGACCAATCGTGCCTACGTTCACGTGCGGCTTGGTGCGCTCGAATTTCTCTTTGGACATGGATTTTCCTAACTATGACGACTCGGTGACCGGCTGCTCCGGTCGACTGGAGCCCACGACCGGGATTGAACCGGTGACCTCGTCCTTACCAAGGACGTGCTCTACCAACTGAGCTACATGGGCTCTTGGCTCACGTCGATGAGCGGACACGCTGGAGCGGGTGATGGGAATCGAACCCACGTCATCAGCTTGGAAGGCTGAGGGTCTACCATTGAACTACACCCGCTGCTGATGGCGTTTCATCTGCCGGCTACGCACCATCGCGAGGCTCGTCGATCCTTTCGCGCCCCGCTGGTGGAGGGGGAAGGATTCGAACCTTCGAAGGCGTAAGCCGGCAGATTTACAGTCTGCTCCCGTTGACCGCTTGGGTACCCCTCCGCAAAATGAGCCGCGTATTGTGATTTCGGGGGGTCGGGGTGTCAATGCGCCTGGCCCGGTACTTGCTAGGTGCCGGACCCCCCTCGCCGCCCCCCCGCCCCGGGCCTCCGGGCGGGAGACCCTCGTGGGGCGACCGCGGCGGCCAGCCGCTCGAGTCCCGCCGCCCCGAGCGAGCGAGCGCTCCCGGGCCGCATGTCCCGGGGCAGCCGGATCGGCCCGTACCGGATCCGAATGAGCCGGCTCACCTCGAAGCCGACCGCCTGCCAGAGCCGCCGGACCTCGCGGTAGCGCCCTTCGTGCAGCACGACGCGATAGCTGCCGTGGCTACCCCCCTCAGGCGGGCCTCCGTCCGGGCCGGCCGCCGCCTCCCGGGGGCCGGCGGCCGGCTCGATCCGGTCGAAACGAGCCGGGCCGTCCTCGAGGGCGACTCCCTCGAGTAGCCGGTCGAGCACCGCCCGCCCCGGCCGGCCGCGCACCCGTACCAGATACTCGCGCTCGACTTCGCCCGAGGGGTGCATCAGGCGGTGGGCGAGCGCGCCGTCGGTGGTGAGCAGCAGGAGGCCCGAGGTGTTGACGTCGAGCCGCCCGATGCTGACCCACCGGCCGTGCGCCGGGGCCGGCAAACGCTCGAAAACGGTGGGCCTCCCCTCGGGGTCGCTGCGGGTCGTGACCTCGCCCACGGGCTTGTAATAAAGGAGTAGCTCCGGCGGCGCGCCCGGCGGGGCGAGCTCGAGCCTGCGGCCGTCGAGGCGGATCTCGTCCCCCGGCCCCGCGCGGTCGCCGAGCCGCGCGGTGCGGCCCGCGACCGTCAGCCGCCCGGCCCGGATCCATCCCTCGACAGCACGGCGCGAGCCGAAGCCCGCCTCCGCGAGCAGCTTCTGCAGACGGGTCATGCCATCATGGGTGCGCCGGCCTCCGCCGTCGGGGCGGTTGTCGTGCGCAGCGCCCGCAGGTTAGAAAGGCATCATGGTCTACGACAGCATCCTCGGTACCATCGGCAAGACCCCGGTGGTACGCATTCAGCGCCTCAACCCCCGGCACGTCACGATGTACGTGAAGTGCGAGTTCTTCAACCCGCTCGGTTCCGTTAAGGACCGCCTGGCGATCGCCATCATCGAGGACGCCGAGCGCAAAGGCACGCTCAAGCCCGGCCAGACGGTGGTCGAAGCGACCTCCGGCAACACCGGCATCGCGCTCGCCATGGTGTGCGCTGCCAAGGGCTACCCCTTCGTCGCCATCATGTCCGACAGTTTCTCGGTCGAGCGGCGCAGGATCATGCGCATGCTGGGGGCGAAGGTGATCCTCACGCCCGCGGCCGAGCGCGGCTCCGGCATGGTGAAGCGGGCGGAGGAGCTCGCGAAGAAGCACGGTTGGTTCGTCGCCCGGCAGTTCGAGAACGAGGCGAACCCGGCCTACCACCGCAACACGACCGGGCCCGAGATCCTGCAGGACTTCGTCGGCCAGCGGCTCGATTACTTCGTGACCGGCTGGGGCACGGGCGGCACGCTCACCGGCGCCGGGGAAGTGCTGCGCCTCGCGCGTCCCGAGGTGAAGGTGATCGCCTGCGAGCCGGCGGGCGCTTCCATGCTCGCCGGCAAGCCCTGGTCGCCGCACAAGATCCAGGGCTGGACGCCGGACTTCGTGCCGAAGGTCCTGAACCGGGAGGTGCCGAGCCGTATCGTCACCGTCACCGACGCCGAGGCGGTCGAGGCGGCACGCGCGCTGGCGAGCCGCGAGGGCATCTTCTGCGGCATATCCTCGGGGGCGACCTTCGCCGCGGCACTCAAGGTGGCGGCCGAGGCGCCGGAGGGTGCGGTGCTCCTCGCCATGCTCCCTGACACCGGCGAGCGTTACCTCTCGACGCTGCTCTTCGAAGGGGTCGCCGAAGGCGGCGATCCGGAGCCCTGAGCCCGCGGGCCCCATGGATGCGCGCCAGTACGCAGCCCTGCCCGATCCCTTTCCCATGTGGCGCGGCGGCGTGCTGCACGGGGCGCGCATCGCCTACGAGACCTGGGGCGAGCTGAACGCGGCGCGCGATAACGCGCTGCTGCTCTTCACCGGGCTGTCGCCGCCGGCGCACGCTGCCTCCTCCCCCCAGGATCCGTCGCCGGGGTGGTGGCAGGGCATGGTAGGCCCGAAGCTGGCCATCGACACGGATCGCTTCTTCGTCGTCTGCGTGAATTCGCTCGGCAGCTGCTTCGGCTCGACCGGGCCCGCCTCGCCCGACCCGGCCACGGGCGCCCCCTACCGGCTCAGCTTCCCCGACCTTTCCATCGAGGACATCGCGCGCGCCGGCTTCGAGACGGTGCGCTCGCTCGGCATCGAGCGGCTCGACACCGTGATGGGCCCCTCGCTCGGGGGCATGGTCGTGCTCGCCTATGCGGCCATGTTTCCCCAGGCCGCGCGGCGGCTGGTGTGCATCTCGGGCACCGCGGCCGCCGCCCCGTTCGCCATCGCGCTGCGCTCCATTCAGCGCGAGGCGATCACCCGCGACCCGGACTGGCGCGGCGGTAACTATACGGCCGACCGCCCGCCGGTGACCGGCCAGCGCATCGCCCGCAAGCTCGGCACCGTGACCTACCGCTCGGCGGCCGAGTGGCAGCAGCGCTTCGGCCGCGAGCCGATCCGCGCGGACATGGGCGGCGCGGATGCCTTCGCTTCGGAGTTCGCGGTCCAGGGCTACCTCGAGTCGCTCGCCCAGCGGTGGACCAGCGCCTACGACGCGAACTGCTA
>DASSQU010000055.1:0-2676 GCA_035702325.1 Steroidobacteraceae bacterium | reverse complement strand
GCGTCAATCTGTCCGCGGGCGCGCTGCGCGATGCGGGGCTGCGCGACTACGTGGCGCGGGTGATGCAGGAGATGAACACCGCGCCGAAGCATCTCAAGTTCGAGCTCACCGAGGGCGGACTCATCAACGATGTCGGCGTGGCGCACGACGCGCTCGCCGCGTTCCACAACATGGGCATCGAGCTGATGCTCGATGATTTCGGGACCGGCTACGCCTCCCTCAGCCACCTGCAGCTCTTCCCCTTCGATTACGTGAAGATCGATCGTCCGCTCGTCAGCCGCACGGGAGCGGAGCGCGCCAGCGGCGCGATCGCCGCGGCGGTGCTGCAGATGGCGTCGAGCCTCGGGTTACGCGCCATCGCGGAGGTGGTCGAGACCCGGGAGGCCGCCCAGGCGCTGCAGCGCATGGGGTGCCCCTTCGGCCAGGGATACTTCTTTTCGGCGCCGGTCGAGGCGGAGGAAGCGCTGCGGCAGTTGCGCAACTTCCAGAGTGCGCCCGTCGAGGTGCCGACGGTGCGCATCGCCGCCGGCGAGAGCCCGGCGGACGAGGCGGACGATGGGCGCACTCTGGTGCTCACGGCGGAGCTCGAGCGGACGGGCGAGGGCTGCGATGAGAACACCGTCGCTTTCGAACGCGAGAGCGGCGCGGGCGCCGGAGGGTAGCCGGGCGATGGACAGCGAATACCGCCGCCCCTGGTCCCTGATCGCCCCGCTGGCGGTGTACGCGCTGCTGATCGGCTGGATCGCACTGTCGGCGGCCGATCTGCAGTCGGACGCGTTCTCGATCCTGGTGTATGGGCTGGCGAATCTCATCGTGTTCACGGATGCGCTCGACTTCGGTCTGCGCCTCTACGTGCACCGGCGCCACACCGCCGTCGCCGCGCACCCGGGGCGCGACGACCTGCGGGAGTTGTCGGTCGACCTGCCATCCGCTGCCGGCGGTGCCGCAGCTCCGCGCAGCGCCCGGCCGTACGCCATCGTCGCTTCGGTTTTCAATCTCGAGGAGGAGCTCGACGAGTTCATGGAGCGCCTCGAGCCCTATCGCGAGCATGTGTGGCTCATCAGCGACGGATCGACCGACAACACCGCCAGGCTACTGCGTCAGGCGGGATGGCGCTGCCTCGAGGAAGACCTCAATCGCAACAAGCCGGGCGCGCTGCGGCGGCTGCTGGCGACGCTGCCGCCGCGCATCGAGACCGTGATGGTGATCGACCCGGACGTCAGGATCTGCGGCCGCCGCGAGGGCAGCACGATCGATCTCGAGCGTGCCATCGCCGATCTGCAGCAGTCCGGCGCCGCGGCCGCCTGTCCGCGGGTGGCGATCGAGCGGGACGGGTTCCTGGCGCGCTTCCAGGCCTTCGAGTATCTCCTCACCTTCGAGGTCGGACGGCGCAGTCTCGCCGACTTCGGCGTCACCTCGGGCGCGTCGATCTACCGGCGAGACGCGCTGGAGCGCGCGCTCGAGCAGCACTCGCTGTCGGTGTACGCCGAAGACCTGGAGAATACGGTGATCCTGCTGCGCGAGGGCGAGCGCATCTACTACGACGGCCGGCTGGTGCTTAGCACGCAGGGGCCGGGCGCATTCCAGCGCTGGTTCTCGCAGCGGGTGGGCTGGTACTACGGGCTGCTGCGGGTCTATACGGAGCGGGCAGGCGACCTGTGGCGCATCGGCCGGCGCTCGCCCTTTGCAATGTACAACTTCGTCGCTTACCTGGGCGTGCTCGGGCTCGGGCTGCACGTGCTGAGGATCGCCAGCGCCGTGCTGCTGTTCGCGAGCGCGCTCGTGAACCTCGGCGATCTGTTCGCGCTCGGGCCGCCCGGGGGCAGCGCCGCGGTCAATCCGGTGTACTTCGCCGCCGCGGTCGGCAGCTACCTGTCGCTGAGCGGCGTCGCGCTCGTCACGGTCGTGCCGCGGGGCGAGCGCGCCTACATCGCCCCGATCGTGCCCCTGTACTTCCTGTACGTGCTGGTGCACGTCGCGCCGATCACGGTCGGCTTCGCCAACTGGGTGGCGCTGCGGCTGTGGGGCCGGCGGCTCTACCGCGATCACTATCAGCCGCACGCGGACGCGCTACATGCGGTCTCCCGACTGAACGTGCCAGGGTAGCGCCGCCCAACCGCGCACCATCGTCTCGTGAGCGCTGCCGAGCGCGAGCGCCAGCAGGTATCCGCAGCGCATCCGCAGGCCGAGGCGCCGGGCGGCGGCGGCATCGCCGGCGCGCGTGGAATACATGAAGAAGTGCCGGCCCCGGCGCAGTGCACGGCCGGCGAGCGCGCGGATCGCCGCGACACGCTCGCGCTCCTCGCCGTCGAGCCACAGCAGCCGGTCGGTGTCGCCCACCGCTTCGACCAGCGCGCGACCGGTCGCCCCGACGCGCAGCGACTCGACCGGGTACGGGCGCTGCACCATCTGCGCGCGCCACGAGGCCACGTCAGGGTAGTGAAAGCCGGCCTCCCGGGGCGCGTCACGCCGCCGTGCGGCGGCGCGCGCCGGCCACCGGTCCGTCACCGGCGCCGCGCAGTGCCGTAACGTCCCGGCGAGCGGCGGAGGAGAGCGCGCGCGCGTGGCGATGTAGGCGCTTGCAATCGCGGACGCGCCGAGGCGCAGCAGGCCGCGACCGGAAGCATTGTCGGCGGTGACGAAGCCGAGCAGCGCCGCGCAGCCGCGGCCGGCGCC
>DASSQU010000054.1:0-2927 GCA_035702325.1 Steroidobacteraceae bacterium | reverse complement strand
CCGGTTCCCCGACGAAGACCGCGGCAAGCTCCCGCCCGGCGTGCGCACCGCGCCCGGCGGCATTCTCATGTGGCACTCTGGATTCATGGGAGGGAAGTGATGGGTCTCGAATGGTTGGGTAAAGCGGTGATCTCGAGCGTGGTGTTCTCGCTGCTCGGCATGGCGGTCTTCGCGGCGGGCTTCATGCTGCTGCGGGTGCTGTTGCCGATGGACATGAAGAAGGAGATCGAGATCGACCAGAACACGTCGCTGGGCATCATCATCGGCAGCTTCGTGCTGGGCCTGGCGTTCATCGTGGGCATGGCGATTCACGGGCCCTGACGCACCTTCAGAACCGGAACGCGAACGAGAACTGCAGCGGCAGCGGGGGCAGCGACGCGCCCGGCGGCGGAGGAGGCGGAGGCGGCGGCACCATGTCCGGCTGCGGCGGCATCCCGTCGGGCGGAGGCGGGACCTCGCCCGGGTTCTGGTCCTCGATGGCGCGGATCTTCTCGTCGATCTCCGAGCGCTGCTGCAGCCGGCTGATCAGCTGCCAGACGCCGATGCCCTCCATGGCCACGGCGGCGACGAACAGGCCGATGGCGAGGTAGAGCGGCGAGATGCAGCCGCTGCAGGAGCCGCCGCTCGAGTTGCTCGTGTAGTAGCTGATGCCCACCAGCGCGGCGCCCGCTCCACCCGACATGAACGCGATGGGAAAACCCAGGCCCGGCTTCGAGTCCTCCAGCCGGGCGACGTCGGAGCGTACCGGGGTGGGCTCGCGCGGATCCGGTGCCGGCGGCACCACTTGTCCGGCGTTCACGGCAGCGAGCCTGGCGTGCACCTGGGTCAGCCGGTCCGCATACCCGTCGCGCTGAACCATCTTCGCCGGCAGGATGATGCCGCCGATGACGGCGCACACCGCGCCGGCCGCGGCGATGACTCCGGTGATGAGGCCCGCGAAGGCGATCAAGACCGCGCCGATGGGGTTGTTCTGGTTGCGGTCGAGTGACGCGAACGCGAGATACGTCAGCGTGCCGAAGATGAGCGACGCGCCGCCGCCGCCAGCGAGCATCGCGATCGGCGCAGCGAGCGAAGGAGGATCGGCCAGCCGCGCCGCCTCGGAGTTGAGCTGCGGGACCGTCAGCGCCTCGACCGGCGCCGCTTCGATCTGCTCCTGCGTGAGCAGCGCCCCGGGAAACAGCCGCGCCGCGTGCGGAGCGGTCGTCACGTGAAGCGCGGGCTCCACCACCGTGCAGAGCACCACCGCGAAGGAGGCGAGCATTGGAGCCACGAGCCTACGGCGGCGGCGGCACGCATGCGAGCGCGCGGCTTTAGAAGCTCCCGCCGAAGCCCAGCTGCAAGGGCAACGGCGGCAGCGCGCTCCCGGCGGGCGCCGGCTGGGGAGGCGGCGTGTCCTCCTCGAGCGGCGGATCGAGCGCGCGGATCTTCTCGTCCAGCTCCATGCGCGTGCGGATGGCTCTGAGCAGCAAGCCGACGCCGAGGCCCTCGGCCGCCAGCCCCACCACCGTGAGGCCGATGGAGACGGCCAGCGCCTCGAGGCTCGAGCCCGGCCGCAGGCCGGCGTACGTCGCGACCCCGAGGATGAGCGGAACCGTGCCGCCGGCGATGAGCGAGGCCGGCAGCAGGTACCCGGGCCTCTCGCTCTCCAGGGCACGGAGCTCCTCCAGCGAGTGCGGCGCCGGCGGGGCGGCCGTGAAGGCGTGCATCGCCTCCATCCGCGCGTGCACCGCGGCGCGCCGCTCGGCGTAGAGCCGTCGCATCCCGAGCGTGTACGGCAGAAACGAGGCGCCGATGATGCCCATTACGCAGCCGGTGCCGCCGAAGACGCCGGCCATTATCGCCCCGAAGAGCCAGGAGAGGTCGCGAGCGCCCGGCTGCGAGGCCGGCGATGGCCGCGATGCCGACCAGACGATCCCCGTGGTGACCGCGGCCCCGCCCAGGCAGAGCGCGCCGCCCGCCGTCACCGCGACCACCGGGTGCGCGAGGTTCGGCAGCTCCGCCAGTCGAAGGTCCTCTTCAGCGAGCTCGCGGAGCGTGAGCATCCCGGGCGGCGCGGCGTGCACTTCCTCGGGCGTGATGCCCTCGGCCGGTGCCTGCGGCGGCTCGTCACCGGCCGAGCACAGCAGCAGCGCCACCGCGGTCAGCATCGGTAGCCGAGCCTACGGCGGCGCGGCGGTGCAGGCGAGCTGCTCGCAGCCCTGCGTGTACAGCTTGAGCCCCGCCACCAGCACCGAGCGCGAGCGCTTGCGCTGCGGCGCCACGACCTGAGCGCCGCTGTCCACGTCCCACTCCAGCGCGAAGTCCGACTCCGGCCCGCACGACAACAGCAGGCGGTGTCCCTCGGTCAGCCACCACGCCGCCTCCACCGCGCAGGGGGCCTCGGCGCGCAGCGGCTTGAGCGCCCGCGTGCTCCACACGAAGACGCCGCCGGAGATGATGAGCGCCACGCGCTCTCCGTCCGCGCTGGTGAGCAGGCTCGTCGGCCAGTCCACGGTGCGCGGCAGCTGCGCGACGCCGAGCAGGTTGCCGTCGGGCTCCACCGCCACCACGCGGCCCGACGCCTCCACCGCCACCGCGCCACGCGGCGTCCCCGCCAGCGCCACCGGCGCCACCTGCGCGAACGCGCGCACGCCTCCGTCCTCGACGCGGTACAGCGCCTCGCGCGCGAGCCACAGCCCCCCGTCGAAGTCGAACGCCGCCGCGGTCACGCCGTCGAGCGGCACGCGCAGCTCCGATGCGCCGCCGTCGGGCGACAGGTCACAGCGCACGGTCTGCGCGCCGCTGAACGCGCACAGCGCCGTCCCGTCGTTCGACACCGCGAACCCGGTCCGCGGCGGCTTGAGCGCCGACAGCGCGCAAGCGTTCAGCGGACCGAAGTGCGCGTCCGACACCGCCGAGCTGGCGAGGAACGGCAGCGACGAGCTCAC
>DASSQU010000053.1:0-6114 GCA_035702325.1 Steroidobacteraceae bacterium | reverse complement strand
GCCCCTTGCGCTGCGCGATCTCGACCGGCACGAGCTCGCCGTCGAAGAAGCCGCGCGCGTAGGCCGCGGCGGTGCGCTGCTGGCTGCGCAGCGCGAACCGGTCCTGATCCTCGCGCGCGATGCGGAACTCGGCCGCGACGTTCTCGCCGGTCTCGGGCATCGAGTCGATGCCGTACCGCTCGCGCAGCCGCGCGTTGACGAAGCGCCAGCCGATGGTGGTGTCGTAGATTTCCGCCTGCCGGCTCCAGGCGCCCTCGGCCTTCGGGATCACGAACGGCGCGCGCGACATGGATTCGACGCCGCCGGCCACCACGACCTGCGCCTCGCCCACGCGGATGGCGCGCGCCGCCATCGCCACCGCGTCGAGGCCCGAGCCGCACAGGCGGTTGATGGTGGCGCCCGGCACCGACACCGGCAGCCCCGCGAGCAGCGCCGCCATGCGCGCCACGTTGCGGTTGTCCTCACCCGCCTGGTTGGCGCAGCCGAGCAGCACCTCGTCGATGCTGCCGGGGTCGAGCCGCGGATTGCGGCGCAGCAGCGCGGCGATGGGCAGGGCCGCCAGATCGTCGGTGCGCACCGCCGCGAGCGCGCCGCCGTAGCGGCCGATCGGGGTGCGTACCGCGTCGCAGATGAAGGCATCCGTCATGGGACGAATCATATCGCGGGAAGCGCGCGCTGCAGCGCGCCTTAGGTAAACTTGGCCGATGTTCGCATCGGTGCCGCCGGCCACCCGGGGGCTGATCCTCATCAACGTCGGCGTGTTCCTGCTGCAGCAGCTGGCCGGGCCGCTGGTGGCCGGGCTGTTCGCGCTGTGGCCGCTCGGCAGCGCGCTGTTCCGGCCCTGGCAGCTCATCACCTATGCGTTCCTGCACGGCGGTGTGCTGCACATCTTCTTCAACATGTTCGCGCTCTACATGTTCGGACGCTCCCTCGAGCTGTACTGGGGCGGGCGGCGCTTCGTGCTGTTCTATCTGGTGTGCGTGCTGACGGCGGCGCTCACGCAGCTGGTGGCACAACACGGCTCGGGCATCGAAGAGGAAGTGATCGGCGCCTCGGGCGGAATCTTCGGCATATTGCTCGCCTTTGCCTGGTACTTTCCGCGCCAGCGCATCATGCTGCTGTTCCCGCCGATCCCGATGCCGGCCTGGCTGTTCGTGACGCTCTACGGGCTGCTCGAGCTGTTCTTCGGCGTCACGGGTACCGAGCAGGGTGTCGCCCACTTCGCCCACCTCGGCGGCATGCTGGGCGGCGCGCTGTGCATCCTGTACTGGCGCACCCGCCGCCGCTTCGGCGTCTAGTCGCGGACGGGAGGCGGCACCATTGAATTCTGCCGCCGGCTGCGGGCACAATCGCGCGCCAAAAAACCTCCGGGGAACTTTTCGCACCTCTTCTTCTCTAGAACCCATCCGCCATGATCAAGACCGAACACCTCACCAGGCGCTACGCCGCGCTCACGGCCGTCGACGACGTGACTTTCCAGGTGGCGCCGGGCGAGGTGCTCGGCTTCCTCGGGCCGAACGGCGCCGGCAAGACCACCACCATGCGCATGCTCGCCGGCTTCGTCACCCCGACCGCCGGCCGCGCCAGCATCTGCGGGCACGACATCGAGAGCGATACCCTCGCCGCCAGGACCGCGCTCGGCTATCTGCCGGAAGGCGCGCCGCTCTACGGCGAAATGACGGTACGGCGCTTCCTGGATTTCGTCGCCGATCTGCGCGCGCTCGCCGGCGAGCGGCGCCGTGCGCGGCTCGCGCACGTCATCGAGCACCTGCAGCTCGGCGGCGTTCTCGACCAGACCATCGATACGCTGTCGAAGGGCTTTCGCCGCCGGGTGGGGCTCGCCCAGGCGATCGTGCACGACCCGCCGGTGCTGATACTCGACGAGCCCACCGACGGCCTCGACCCGAACCAGAAGCACGAGGTGCGCACGCTCATCAACGACATGGCGCGCGACAAGATCATCGTGATCTCCACCCACATCCTGGAGGAAGTCGATGCGGTGTGTACCCGGGCGATCATCATCGCGCATGGCCGCATCGTGGCCGATGACACGCCTGCAGGGCTGGCGGCGCGTTCGCGCTACCACAACGCCGTATCGATGCAGCTCGGCGACCCCGGGCAGCTCGCCGCGGCGCGCTCCGCGGTCGCGGGGATTGCGGCCGTGGCCGCCGTCGAGGTGAGCGAGCGCGACGCGCGGCTCACGGCGTTCCCCAGGGACGGTGCGAGCATCCTGCCGGCGCTGTCGGAGCTCGCCGCACGCGAGGGCCTCAAGCTCAAGGAGCTGCACCTCGAGTCGGGCCGCCTCGACGAAGTGTTCCGTACCATCACCGCCTGAGCAGTACGGGGTAAGCCACATGCGCAACGTGGGCATCATCCTGCGCCGCGAGCTCGCCAGTTACTTCGCCACGCCGCTGGCGTACGTCTTCATCCTCATCTTCCTGGTGCTGGCGAACGCCTTCACCTTCTATCTGGGGGGCTTCTATCAGCGCGGCCAGGCCGACCTCGACCCGTTCTTCACCTTCCACCCGTGGCTGTACCTGTTCCTGATTCCGGCGGTGTCGATGAAGCTGTGGGCCGAGGAGCGCAAGACCGGCAGCATCGAGCTGCTGATGACCCAGCCGGTGACGCTGCGCGACGCGGTGCTCGGCAAGTTCCTGGCGGCCTGGATCTTCGTGGCGCTCGCGCTCGCGCTCACCTTCCCGCTGTGGATCACCGTCAACTATCTCGGCTCGCCCGACAACGGCGCGATCCTGGCCGCCTACCTGGGGAGCCTGCTGCTCGCGGGCGGCTTCCTCGCCGTCGGCTCGTGCATGTCGGCGCTGACCCGCAACCAGGTGGTGGCCTTCATTCTCGGAGTGGTGGCGTGCTTTGCGTTCCTGCTGGCCGGATTCCCCCTGGTGCAGGACGTGTTCCGCGCCTGGGCTCCGCAGGCGCTCATCGAGGCGGTCGCCTCGTTGTCGTTCCTCACCCACTTCGAGTCGATCGAGAAGGGAGTGATCGACGTGCGCGACCTGCTGTACTTCGCGATGCTGATCGGGTTCTTCCTGCTGGCGACCGGCATCGCTCTCGAGTTACGCAAGGCCGATTAGCGGGAGCCGCACACAGACATGAACAAACGCTCGACCCTGGGCGGCGGAGCACTGCTGGCGCTCGCGCTGCTGTTCATCGGACTCACGGTGCTGTTCAACTACGCCTTGCGCGGCTGGCGGCTCGATCTCACCGAGAATCACCTCTATACCGTCGCCCCGGGGACCGACCGGGTGCTGAAGAGCATCCGCGAGCCGATCAACCTGTACTTCTTCTTCTCGCAGAAGACCGCGGCGCAGCTGCCGCAGCTCGACACCTACGGCGTGCGGGTACGCGAGTTCCTCGAGGAGCTGAGTGCGCGCTCGGCCGGCAAGCTGCGCCTGCACGTCATCGATCCGCAGCCGTTCTCCGAGGACGAAGACCGCGCCGCCGAGCTCGGCGTGCGCGGCACTCCGGTGGGTCCGGGGGGAGCGCAGCTGTATTTCGGCCTGGCCGGCACCAACTCCACCGACGGTCATGCCGCGATCGAGTTCTTCGATCCCGCCAAGGAGCAGTTCCTCGAATACGACGTGGTGCGCCTCGTCTACCAGCTCGCCAATCCGAGGAAGCCGGTGGTCGCCTGGCTGTCGGGCGTGCCGATGGGGCCGGGATTCGATCCGCAGAGCGGCCAGATGCGCGAGCCGTGGGTGATCTACAGCCAGGCGCAGCAGCTGTTCGACGTGCGGCCGCTCGAGCCCACCGCCACCAGGATCGACCCCGACGTGAACGTGCTGGTGCTGGTGCACCCGAAGAACCTCTCGCCGGGAATCCGCTTCGCCATCGATCAGTACGCGCTGCGCGGCGGGCACATCCTGCTGTTCCTCGACCCGCTGGCCGAGGCCGACCAGAGCGGCGCCAATCCCGAGAACCCGATGGCGGCCATGAGCGCGGACAAGTCCTCGCACCTGGACGATCTGCTGACGGCCTGGGGGGTGAAGTTCGATCCCTCGCAGGTGGTCGCCGACCGCGCGCACGCGCTCACGGTGTCGATGCGCCAGGGCATGACGCCGGTCGAGCACCTCGGGATCCTCGGACTCGACAAGAGCAGCTTCAGCACCGACGACGTCATCACCGCCGGGCTCTCCAGCGTGAATGTCGCCACCGCGGGGCACCTCGAGCCGATCAAGGGCAGCGGGGTGAAGTTCGAGCCGCTGCTGCAATCGAGCGCCGACGCCGAGCTGCTGCCGGTTGCGCGCTTCAAGATGCTGTTCGATCCGGCGACGCTGCGCGACGGCTTCAAGCCGAGCGGCGTGCGTTACGCCATCGGCGCGCGCATCACCGGCGAGGTGAAGAGCGCCTTCCCCGCGGGTCCGCCGGCGGGCGTGACCCTGCCGGCCGGGCAGAGCGCGCTCAAGGTCTCCAGCCGCCCGCTCAACCTGGTGGTGTTCGCCGACGTCGACCTGCTGTCGGATTATCTGTGGGTGCGGGTGCAGAATTTCTTCGGCCAGCGCATGACCCAGGCGCTCGCCAGCAACGGCGACCTGGTGCTCAACGCCCTCGACAACCTCGCCGGCAGCGCCGCCCTGATCAGCGTGCGCGGGCGCGCCACGTTCAGCCGCCCGTTCGAGCGCGTCGAGCGGCTGCGGCGCATGGCCGAGGACCGCTTCCGCGCCAAGGAGCAGGAGCTCGAGCGTGAGCTGCAGACCACCGAGCAGAAGCTCACCGCGCTGCAATCCAAGGGCGGCGGCAGCGGCGCCGAGGCCGAGCTCATCATCACCCCCGCCCAGGAGAAGGAGATCGAGCACTTCGAGCAGGAGAAGCTGCGCATCCGCAAGGAGCTGCGCGCGGTGCGCGCCGGCCTCGATGCCGACATTCAGCGCCTCGGGACCACGCTCAAGGTAATCGACATCATCGTGATCCCCGCGCTGTTCGCGCTGCTGGCGCTGGCGTTCGCCGGCTGGCGGCGGGCGGCGCGGGCGGCGGACGCGGCGAGGAAGCAGCCATGACCGCACGCCGCGTCGCGCTGCTGCTCGTCGCCGGAATCGCGCTGGTGGTGATCGCCGTGTGGCTCGCCTCGCAGCGCCATCTGGAGCACGCCTCACTCGCCGGCGACCTGGTGCTGCCGGGTCTCGAGTCGAACGTCAACAACGTCACCGAAGTGAGGCTGCGCCGGGGTGACGGCACTCACACGACGCTCAAGAGAGCCGCCGGCGGCTGGCTGGTCGGCGAACGCGACTGGCCCGCGGATATCGGCAAGGTGCGCAAGCTGCTGTTCGATCTCGGGGCACTCAACGTCGTCGAGGAGAAGACCCGCCTGCCCGCCAACTATCCGCAGCTCGGGGTGGAGGACGTCGGCGCGGGCAAGTCGACCGGCACCGAGGTCGATGCCGTGACTCCCACCCGCACCTTCGCGCTCATCGTCGGCAAGTCCTCCAGCGGCAAGTCGGGCTACGTGCGCGTGAGCGGCACCGCGCCGAGCCTGCTCGCGGCGCCGCTGCTGATCGTAAACGCCGACCCGAAGAGCTGGCTCGATCACTCCCTCGTGGACCTGCCGGTCACGCGGGTGCGCGCGGTGGAAGAGCGGCCCGCCGCGGGACCGGCGTACACCGCTTCCCGCGACAAGAAGGAGCAGACCGATTTCGCGGTGAGCCCGCTGCCGAAGAAGCGCGAGCTGGAGAGCCCGGCGGTGGCCGACGAGATCGGCGGCGCGCTCGGCTCGCTCAGCCTCGACGACGTGCACAAGGGCGCCGCCCCGGCCGACGCGAAGCTCGCGCGCGCCCTCTACCGCACCTTCGATGGCCTCGAGCTCGAGGTCGCGGGGCGCAAGGACGGCAGCCGTCCGCTGGTCGCCTTCAGCGCGCGTTCCACCGACAAGGCGACCGAGGCCGAAGCCGCACGGCTCAACGCGCGGCTCGGCGGCTGGGAGTTCGAGATCCCCGAATACAAGTACAACGCCATGTTCCGCCCGCTCGAGGAGCTGCTGAAGAAGCCGCCGGAACCGGCGCACAAGCCGCCCCGCGCCAGGGCGCCGGCGAAGCCGCCCGCCAAGGCGGTCACGAAGTAGGCAGACGCGCAGCGGCCCCCTCAGGGCCGCACCTGCGACATCAC
>DASSQU010000052.1:0-7596 GCA_035702325.1 Steroidobacteraceae bacterium | reverse complement strand
GTTCCGCGGGGGGTCGTGCACCGCACGCGTGCGCCGCAGCGCGCCGTGGTCCTCATGGCCGAGACCGCCACCATCGTCCCGACGGGCGACCCGTGACGTCGCCCGGCGAGCTCACGGTGCGCGCGGTCGCGCCGGCCGACTTCGCCGAGTGGCTGCCGCTGTGGGAGGGCTACAACGCCTTCTACGGCCGTTCGGGCCCGACCGCCTTGCCGCCGGAGATCACCCGCACCACCTGGGCGCGATTTTTCGACGCGGGCGAGCCGCTGCACGCGCTGGTTGCCGTCGCGGACGGCCGGCTGGTCGGGCTCGCGCATTATCTCTTCCACCGCAGCACCATCAGCATCGAGCCGATCTGCTACCTGCAGGACCTGTTTACCGCGCCGCCGCGGCGCGGCCGCGGCATCGGCCGCGCTTTGATCGCCGCATGCGGCGCGCGGGCGCGCCAGGGCGGCGCGACGCGCCTGTACTGGCAGACCCACGAGTCGAATCACACCGCGCAGCGCCTCTACGACCGCATCGCCGGGCGCTCGGGCTTCATCGTCTACCGCATGCAGCTGTGAGCGCCCGCCCCGGCGCGCGCCGGGCGCCTCGGCCGCAGGCCCTCAGAAGGTGCGGCCGAGGAACAGGTAGAACGCCTGGTTGCCGTGCTCGTCGAAGCCGCTCGCCAGGTACACCGGCCCGAGCAGGGTGTCGAGCCCGAGGAACAGTCTGGCGTCCTTCTGCACGTTGCTGAAAGAGGCGGCGCTGCGGCTCTGCCAGACGTTGCCCGCCTCGAGCGACATGCCGATGTAAGTCGGCACGTCGAAGTAGCCGGGGCCGCCGCGTCCGATCTGGTGGTAGTACAGCGCCCGTGCGATGCCGAAATTCGGACCGGTCAGCGACTGCGCGCGCAGGCCGGAGAGGTTGAGGAAACCCCCGAGCGGAAAGAGCAGGTTGATGTCGCTGAGCGAGCTCTCGAGCGTCATGCCCCCCGCGGCCGAGAACACCAGCGTGTCGCGTCCGAAGGAGCGCGCTCCGAGGTAACTCATGGTCACCTGGTCGCTGGTCGTCTGTGCGCCGATCACGTTGCGGTTGCCGCTCCACTCGAGCGACGCCGACTGGCCGGCGTGCGGAAAATTCACGTCGTCCAGCCGGTCGTAGGAGAAGCGCACGAAGTAGTTGCGGATGGTGAAGGGCTGGTAGGGGGCCACCGGCAGGTTGGGGTCGGCCGGGTCGCCGATCTTGAGACGAAAGTGGCCCTGCTCGTGCTGCGCCCCCACGCGGATCTCGCCCCAGTTGCCGAACTGGTAGCCGAAGTCGCTGCCGTAGTCGAAGGTATGGGCACGGTACTCGGCGAGCAGGCTCTGCCCCTGCAGCACGTCGACGTCGTGCGAGCCGGCCGCGACGTGCGGCATGACGAACCAGCCGGAGAACTGCGCCAGCGGCACGAACAGCTCGGTCGATATCAGGCTGACGTTGCCGATCTGCATGTCGGTCACCCACTCGCCGGCGCTGCGCGTGATGTCGGACATCACGAAGCGCACCGCCGCGTTGTAGAGCGAGTTGCCCTGGAAGTCGTCCTGCAGACTCAGGCCGAAGCGCAGGTAGTTCGGTCCCATGGAGCTCGGGCGGGCGTCGAGCGCGAGTCCGTAGCGGTTCTCGTCTCCGATCACGCGGTAGTCGAGCGTGTCGAGCCCGCCCTGGCCGTAGAGGGCGGTCACCCGTTGCGCCACCTTATCCGGATTGAGCGGCCGGCCGCGCAGGTCCTTGAACAGGGCGTCGAGGCCGGCTGAGTAGCGCTCCGAGGCGCCCTCGGCCTGCACGAAGTCGATCACCGGCGGCGGACGCCGCAGCGAATCGCGGTGCGCGACGTAGCGCCGCATCTCTGCGGCGCTCACCGCGAGCGGCGCAAGCTGTGCCGCATCGGCGCGCGCCGCGGCCTCGCCGATGCCGATGGTGCGGGCCACGCCGCCGAAGTCGAACGACGATGCCTCGCCGAGCGGCGGCGCGATCAGGATGTCGCCCGGCCGCAGCGTAGCGAGCTGCGCCTCGGCGTTGCGGCGGATGAGGATCGCCAGCATCTGGTTGGAAATCGCGGTGACGTCGGTGAGCTTGGCTCTGGGCAGGAGCGGTGAGCCGACGTCCACCACGATGACGACGTCGACCCCCATGGAGCGCGCGATGTCGACCGGCACGTTGTCGGCGATGCCGCCGTCGACCAGCACCCGCCCCTGCCGCTCGACCGGCGCGAAGATGCCGGGCGCCGACATGCTGGCACGCATCGCGCTGGTGAGATCGCCCGATCTCAGCACCACCGGCTCGCCGCTCTCGAGGTCGGTGGCAACCGCCCGGAAGGGCGTCGGCAGATCGTCGAAGTCGGTGATACGCACCACCGGCAGTGTCAGGCGGCGCAGTGTCTGGCTGAGCCGCTGCCCCTGGATCAGGCCCTTCGGCAGCACGATGCGGTGACCGCGCAGTCCGAGCGGAAACTTGACCAGGAAGCTCTCGTCCTCCTGCTTGCGGCGCAGCGTGAGATCCTCGCGCGGCGGCCGGTCGCGGAAGGCGTCCTGCCAGTTGAGCGAGGTCATGATCGTCTCGATCTCGCGTGCCGACAGGCCGCTCGCGTAGAGTCCGCCGACTACCGCTCCCATGCTGGTGCCGGCGATCGCGTCGACGGGCACGTGCAGGTCCTCGAGGACCTTGAGCACGCCGACGTGCGCCGCGCCGCGCGCTCCGCCGCCGGAGAGCACCAGGCCGACGCGCGGGCGGTGCGCGGACGGCGCCGCGGGCGGCGGGTCGGCCCGCACCGGGACCGAAAGCGCGATACCCAGGGCGACCAGAAGTGACCTCGATGCCCCGCGCCGGAGCATGATCGCCCGTGGTGAATTCACGCGCTCAAGAATACCAGCATGCGCCACGGCGCGCGCTGTTCGCACCGGGCGTGCGGCGTCGCGGATAATGCCGCCATGAAGGCAATTCTCATCCGCCGCCGCCGGCGCGCCGCCATGCCGCGCGCCGCGCTGCTGCGCGTGGCTGCCGCGCTGCTCGTCGGCGCGCTCACCGCGGGCCGCGTGCCGGCGCAGTCGCCCGAGGCGAGCGACTGGGGCTACTACGGCGGCGACGCCTTCGGCCAGCGCTTCTCCAGCCTCGATCAGATCAACCGCGGCAACGTGGCGCGGCTCGCGGTGGCCTGGGTATTCCGCACCGGGGAGCTCGGCGCCGGCTTCGCACAGGCGCGGCGCCTCACCTTCGAGGCCACGCCGGTGCTGGCCTTCGGCCTGCTCTACCTCGAGACCGGCACCAACATCGTCATCGCGCTCGACCCGGACAGCGGCCGCGAGCGCTGGCGTTTCGATCCGCACATCGACCGCAGCGCGCGCTACTCGGACAGCGCCGCCCGGGGCGTGAGCGTCTGGGCGAGCACCGACAGCCACGCGACCGGCCCGTGCATCCGGCGGGTGTTCACCGGGACGCTCGATGCGCGGCTGCTCGCGCTCGATGCCGACACCGGCCGGCCGTGCGCCGACTTCGGCGCGGACGGCGCGCTCGACCTCACCCGCGGCATTCGCCTGCGCGACCGCGCCGCCTACCTGGTGACCTCACCCCCGGCGATCCTCGGCAATGCGGTCGTCGTCGGCTCCTCGATCGGCGACAACCGCGCGGCGGACGTCGAGCGCGGCATCGTCCGCGCCTTCGATGCGAGGAGCGGCGCGCTGCTGTGGTCGTTCGACCCGCTGCCCGACTCGCCGTCGCACCCGGCCGCCGCCGAGTGGAACCTGGCGCAGGCGGCCGGCACCGGCGCGGGCAACGCCTGGGGCGTCATGTCGGTCGACGAGGAGCACGGGCTGGTGCTCGTTCCCACCGGCTCGGCGAGCCCGGACTTCTACGGCGGCCTGCGCCGCGGGTCGAATGCCTTCGCCGACTCGCTGCTGGCGCTCGATGTGCGCAGCGGCAAGCTCGTCTGGGCCCGTCAGCTCGTGCATCACGATCTGTGGGACTACGACCTCGCGGCCGAGCCGGTGCTCGGCGACCTCGACGTGCAGGGCGTCCCGGTGCCGGCGGTGATCGAGGCGACCAAGACCGGCATGCTCTACGTCTTCGACCGCACCGATGGCAAGCCGCTGTTTCCCATCGTCGAGATGAACGTGCCGCCGAGCCTGGTGCCCGGCGAGCAGGCCGCGCCCAGCCAGCCCTACTCGACGCTGCCACCGCTGGTGCCGCTGCGCCGGCTCGAGCCCCGCGACGCCTGGGGCATCACCTTCTGGGATCGCGGCAAGTGCCGCGAGCGGATCGCCGCGCTGCGCAACGAGGGACCCTTCACCCCGCCCGATACACGCGGCACGCTGCTCTACCCCGGGTACATCGGCGGCGTCGACTGGGGCGGCATCGTCTTCGACGAGGAGCGCCAGCGGGTGATCGCGGCGGTCAACGACCTGCCGATGGTGGTGACGCTGATTCCGCCCGGGGAGCTCGAGACCGAAGCGCGCTCCGGGCAGTTTCCGCACGCCGAATTCGCCCGCCAGGCGGGCACCCCCTACGCGGTGTGGCGGGGTCCGCTGCTCTCGCCGTGGGGCCTGCCGTGCACCGCACCGCCGTGGGGTACGCTGGTGAGCGTCGACCTGCGCACTCAGCACATCGTCTGGCAGGTGCCGCTCGGCTCGACCGAGGGATTCACGCCCTGGCCGCTGGTGCGCGATTTCGGCATGCCGAACATGGGCGGTCCGATCGCGACCGCCGGCGACCTGGTATTCGTCGGCGCCGCCCTCGACGGCTACTTCCGCGCCTTCGACATCGAGACCGGTCGCGAGCTGTGGAAGTTCCAGCTGCCGGCCGGCGGCCAGGCGACCCCGATGACCTACCGTGCGGGACCCGACCAGCGCCAGTACGTCGTCATCAGCGCCGGCGGTCATGGCCCGCTCGGCACGAAGCGCGGCGACTATGTCATTGCATTTGCGCTGCCGCGGCGCCCACCGGCCGCGCGTTAGGGACTACCGGAGCGCGACATGGCGTACCTGATCCTGCCGATCCTCTCGATCATCATTCAGGGGGCACTCATCGTCCACTGCATCAAGACCGGCCGCAACCAGCTGTGGATCTGGGTGCTGCTGCTGCTGCCGGGCGGCGGCCCGGCGATGTACTTTGCGGTCGAGATCCTGCCGCAGCTGTTCCGCAGCCGCACCGCGCGGCGCACCGCACGCGGCTTCCGCGACGCGCTCGATCCGGGTGCGGACCTGCGCCGCTACGAGAACGAGGCGCGCGTCACCGGCAACGTCGCCAGCCGCCAGCGCTATGCCGAGGAGCTCGCGCGCCACGAGCGCTACGACGAGGCGATCGCCCAGTACCGCGAGGCCCTGAGCGGGCTCTACCAGCACGATCCGAACCTGATGCTGGGACTCGCGCAGGCGCAGTTCGGCAAGGGCGCGGCGCGCGCCGCGCGCGAGACCCTCGACGAGCTCATCGCGCGCAACCCGGAGTTCCGCTCGCCGGCCGGCCACCTGCTGTACGCCCGCGCGCTCGAAGCCGAGGGCAACTTCGCCAAGGCGCTGGAGGAGTACCGCGTGCTGGCGCCCGCCTACCCCGGCGCCGAGGGCTCGGTGCGCTACGCGCAGTTGCTCGCCTCCCAGGGGCGGCGCGCCGAGGCCCAGCAGGTGGTGCGCGAGCTGCTCGAGCAGGCGCGCATCGCACCGGCGCATTACCGCCGGGCGCAGCGGCAGTGGCTGGACGCCGCCCGGCGGCTGATGTAGCCGCGCGGAATCTGCTGCGTGATGCAGTGGATGTTGCCGCCGCCGAGCAGGATCTCGCGCGCCGGCACCCCGACCACGCGGCGGCCCGGAAACAGCCGCTTGAGTGCGCGGGCCGCAGCGCGGTCGGTGCGCGCATCGAGCAGCGGCATGACGATGCCGCCGTTGGCGATGTAGAAGTTCACGTAGCTCGCCGCGAGCCGCTCGCCGCCGCGGCGCACGCGGGTTCCCGCACGCGCCACCACGCCGGCGGCTTCGCGGGCGCTCATCGCGAGCGGACCCGGCATCGGCACGCGCACCACCTCGAGGCGCCGGCCGCGGGCGTCGCGCGCATCGTTGAGGCGCTCCCAGGCATCGAGCGAGATTGCGTGCTGCGGATCGCGCCGGTCGTCGGTCCAGGCGAGGCACACGACCCCCGGGCGCACGAAGCACGCGAGGTTGTCGACGTGGCCGCCGGTCTCGTCGTTGAACACACCGGCGCCCAGCCAGATCACCTGGCGCACGCCGAGATACTCGCGCAGCCGCCGCTCGAGCGCGCGGCGCCCGAGGTGCGGATTGCGGTTGGGGCCGAGCAGGCACTGCTCGGTGGTGAGCGCGGTGCCTTCGCCGTCCACGTGGATGGCGCCGCCCTCGTTGACGAGCGGCGCGCGGTAGCGGTCCAGGCCCTCGATCTCGAGCACTTTGCGCGCCACCCGCTCGTCCTCGTCCCAGGAGGCGTACAACCCGCCCTCGAGTCCTCCCCAGGCGTTGAAGCGCCAGTCGACGCCACGCACCGTGCCGCGGGCGCCGATGACACAGGTCGGGCCGACGTCGCGCATCCAGGCGTCGTCGTGCGCCATCTCGACGACGCGCACGCGCTCGGGGAGCAGCGCCCGCGCCGCCGGGTAGTGCGCCGCCGAGACCCCGACGGTCACCGGCTCGAAGCGCGCGATGGCGGCGGCCACCGCGGCGAAGGCGCGTTGCGCCGGCAGCGCCGCGGCGCGCCAGGTGTCGGGCCGCTCCGGCCACAGCAGCCAGCAGCCCGTGTGCGGCGCGAACTCACCCGGCATCGCGAAGCCGTCCGCGGCCGGGGTGCTCGCGAGCGTGCGCGTCATCGGCGCAGGCGGCTGTGCCTGAATCCGTACAGGGCGTAGATCGACATGCCGAGCACCGTCCAGATCACCAGCCGGATCCAGTTCTCGAGCGACAGGGTGAGCGTCATGCCGAGACAGAAGACCGTGCCGAGCACGCAGGTGACCGGCGCCCACGGCACCCGGAAGGGCCGGTGCACGTCGGGCCGCGTGTAACGCAGCACCAGCACTCCCGCGCACACCACGGCGAAGGCGAGCAGGATCCCCATGGAGATGAGGTCGGCGAGCAGGTCGAGCGGAAAGACCGCGGCGATCGCCGCGGCGAACACCCCGGTGGCGACGGTGGCGACGTGCGGCGTCTTGAAGCGCGGATGGCAGCGGCTGATCGCCGGCGGCAGCAGTCCGTCGTCCGCCATCGACAGCAGGATGCGCGGCTGGCCGAGGAGCGATGTCAGGATGACGGAAGTCATGCCGGCGATCACGCCGATCTTGAGCAGCGGCGACAGCCACGCGAGCTGCGGGTGCGCATCCAGCGCCACCGCCACCGGCGCGTCCGAGTCGAGCTTGCTGAACGGCACCATGCCGGTGAGCACGGTCGCCATGGCGACGTACAGCACCGCGGAAATGACCAGTGCGCCGAGGATGCCGATCGGCAGATCGCGCTGCGGATTGCGCGCCTCGAGCGCCGTGGTCGAGGCGGTGTCGAAGCCGACATAGGAGAAGAAGATGATCGCCGCCCCCCTGAGCACCCCGCTCCAGCCGAAATGACCGAAGGAGCCGGTGTTGGGCGGTATGTACGGCCTCCA
>DASSQU010000051.1:0-2191 GCA_035702325.1 Steroidobacteraceae bacterium | reverse complement strand
CAATCATTGATCGGGGGAGAAGAGACTTCATTGCAGACTCCTTGCACACAGTGCGATTTACGTCTGGGGTCGAGCGTCAGCGCAAACTGAACCCTCTTGCCCAAGGTCCCTGTGTTAGCTGAGGCCTCGATCCCCCGGCGGGGTTCATCCCCTCGGGCCAAGCACCGTTCCCGCAATCGCCAAGCCGTTAGCTCGGCTGTCCTGCTACCCGCTGCAACGCAGCATGACGGGACGATGTGCCCCTTGCTAACTTGCCCGCGACAACAAATTGAGAGGGCATCAAGATGAAGCCCGCATTATTCGCATTGCTAGGGATATGTGCCGGCGTGTCGGTGGCGACCGCGCAAATCGCTCCGATTGCACCGAGACCATGGCACTCGGCCCCGGAAATCGATTGGGCGGTGGCCGCTCCCGCTCTGATCCTGCTGGCCGGCGCGGTCGCGATCCTGCGCGGCAGACGTAGAGACTGAAGAGCCGGGCGATCCTTTAGGCCTCAGCCCGCCGCAGAAAGTAGCCCCGCCGGGCGTCCACGACTACGCCCGGCGAGGCCACTGTGTCACCGCGCTAGGGTTGGTCATGCGCGGTAGCCACTGAAGCGAGAGTGCGGTGAGTCCGTGCTACGCACCCTCGCCACGCTCACAGCCGTCGCTTACCGCCGTGAGCGAGTCGTCGCAGTGATGGACGCTCCTTCCTGGAACGGCAATCGAGGCTAGCGCCGCGTTGTCATGAGTGCCAGTGGCCAAACGGACACTGCACGAGGGCCGCTGCATCGTTGCTCGCTCTTTCGTTACGGCGCGCGAGGTCCAGGTGTTAACAAAAGAAAAGCGGCCGATGCACTCAGTACACCAGCCGCCGGAGGTTGGTGGCACTGCCGGGGGGCTGGCAGTGCTCACCGTCGATTCAAAGCGTCGTGCCCGTCATCGTGACGGTCTCGCCCGGTCTATCCCTGGGCCACGACGCTGAGAAACGATGTTAGGACCCTGCAGCGCGAGCAGATATCGGGCGCACGCCAATCGATCCGTCAGATTCGACTTACGCGAATTAGGCTCACGGCACTCGACGCATAGTCATCCTGAATGCCCGCTGAACGTCAGCCGCAGCCCGATGTTAACTTCAATCTGATTCGGAGGTTTGCAGGGTCGGAGCAACTCGAGGCGTCGAGGTGAACTCACGGGCGCGCGCAGCGGCGGCGCGTACGCTCGGTGACGCCGAGTCTTGCCGGCGTAGGCGCGCGCGCACCACTCGGTAGCCGAGCAGGATGCCGAGCATGCCCGCATAGATGAGCGGCTCGCGCACGTCGCGCTTCACCTGCCAGTAGAAGTGCCACACGCCGAGCACCGCGATCACGTAGACCAGGCGATGCAGGCTCTGCCAGCGGCGGCCGAGGCGGCGCATCATGCCGTTGGTGGAGGTGATGGCGAGCGGAATCAGCAACAGCAACCCGGTAAAGCCGATGGTGATGTAAGGCCGCTTGGCGATATCGGTGCCGAGCGTGGCGAAGTTCAGCTCCAGATCGAGCACCAGATAGATCGTGAAGTGCAGCACCACGTAGAAGAACGCGAACAGCCCCAGCATGCGCCGCAAACGCAGCAACTGCGGTTGTCCGATGAGCTCGCGCAGCGGTGTCACGGCCAGAGTCAACAGCAGCAGATTGAGCGCGGTCTTGCCGCACTCATGCTCGAGCTCCTTCACCGGGTCCACACCCAGCGTGGCACCGAGCCAGCCGAACGCACCGCAGGCGAGCCACACGAGCGGCACCAGGCATGCCGTGAATACCAGCGGCTTGTAGATGAAGCGGTAGCGCTGTGCGAGCGTCATTTCAGAAGTAGCGCCGCAGATCCATACCCTGATACAGGCTCGCCACCTGGTCGGCGTAACCGTTGAAGGGCAGCGTCGGGCGGCGCGCGGCGAGGAACGGGGCGCCGATGCGACGTTCGGTCGCCTGGCTCCAGCGCGGATGATCGACCTGCGGATTCACGTTGGCAAAGAAGCCGTACTCATCGGCAGCGGCGCCGGCCCAGGTGGTGCGCGGCTGCTGCGACGTGAAGCCGATCTTGACGATGGACTTGATGCTCTTGAAACCGTACTTCCACGGTACGATGAGCCGCAGCGGTGCACCGTCCTGGTTGGGCAGCACGCGCCCGTAGAGGCCGACCACCATGAGTGTGAGTGGATGCATGGCCTCATCCAT
>DASSQU010000050.1:0-2818 GCA_035702325.1 Steroidobacteraceae bacterium | reverse complement strand
GCCGGCGTCCATCCCCGAGGGGCGCCGTCCGGATACCGCGGCGGTGCGCACGCTGGTTGACGCTGCGCTCGCGGCCGGGCGCACGCTCCTCACCGAGCCGGAATCCAAGGCGGTGCTCGCCGCCTACGACATTCCCGTGGTGGAGACCCGCATCGCGCGCGGCCTCTCCGAGCTCGCCGCAGCGGCCGCCGCCATCGGTTATCCGGTGGCGCTCAAGATTCTCTCCCCCGACATCAGCCACAAGTCGGACGTGGGCGGAGTGGCCCTCGATATCGGCAATCCCGTCGAGCTCGACGCCGCAGCGCGCGCGATGCTCGGCCGCTGCCGGGAGCTCAGGCCGCAGGCGCGGATCGGGGGTTTCACGGTGCAGAAGATGATCCGCCGCGGCGGCGCCCACGAGCTGCTCGCGGGCGTGGCGCTCGATCCCACCTTCGGCCCGGTGGTGCTCTTCGGGCGCGGTGGCACGGCGGTCGAGGTGATCGGCGATCGCGCCCTCGGCCTGCCACCGCTCAACACGACGCTCGCGCGCGAGCTCATCGCTCGTACTCGCGTCGCGCGGCTCCTCGGCGCAGTCCGCGGCCAGGCGGCGATCGACATGGCCGCTCTCGAGGCGGTGCTCATGCATCTGGCGCAGCTCGCCAGCGATGTGGCGGAAATCGTCGAAGTCGACGTCAATCCGCTGCTCGCCGACGAGCGCGGCGTCATCGTCCTCGATGCGCGGGTGCGCATCGCGCGCAGCGCGGTGAGCGCCGCCGCGCGGCTGGCGATCCGCCCGTATCCGAGCGAGCTCGAGGAGCAGCTCGTGTGGGCGGGCCGGCCCGTGCTGCTGCGCCCTATCCGCCCGGAAGATGCGCCCCGCCACCGGGCGTTTCTCGCGCGGGTCGATCCGCAGGACATGTACATGCGCTTCTTCCGCCGCGTACGCGAGCTGCCCGAGGCGGATATCGCCCACTTTACCCAGATCGACTACGACCGGGCGATGGCGTTCGTCGCGGTGGCAGGCGACGGCGCCGGATCCGGCGACATCCTCGGCGTCGCGCGCGCGCACGCCGATCCGGACAACGTCGCCGCGGAATTCGCGGTGCTGGTGCGCTCGGACCTCAAGCGTCACGGCTTGGGCAGTGTGCTGATGCAGAAGCTGATCCGCTATTGCCGTGCACGCGGCACGCGCGAGCTGCGTGGCACGGTGCTCGCCGCCAACACCGCCATGCTGGAGTTGAGCCGGTTGCTCGGCTTCAGCGCACGCGCTTCGCGCGACGATGTCGTGGAGGTCGTGCTCGACCTGCAGGGGCAGGGAGCCGGAGCCTGAGCGCCGCGCAGCCGGCGCGCGCGCCGCGGCTCACACCGCCCTGGAGAACGCCGCAGCTTCGCCGGCGGCACGCGGCTGCCCGAGGTAGGCGTCGAAGCACATGGCGATGTTGCGCAACAGCAGCCGGCCAACGGGAGTCGCGCTGATGCGGCCCGGTTCGATCAGCACCAGGCCGTCGCTCTCCAGGGTACGCAGCCCCGCGAGCGCGCCGCGGAAGTAATCGCCGAAGTCCACGCCATAGCGGCGCGCGATGCCGGCGGTGTCGATGACGCCCTGGCACATGAGCTGCGCGATGACGGCACCCCGCACCCGGTCGTCGGCGCTCAGCACCAACCCGCGCCACACCGGCGGCCGGCCGGCATCGACCGCCGCTTCCCACGACTTCAGGTCGCGGAAGTTCTGGCTGAAAGTGTCGCCGACGTGGCTGATCGCGCTCGCGCCGATGCCGAGCAGATCGTAGCCGGCATGGGTGCTGTAGCCCATGAAGTTGCGCTGCAGCCGGCCGGACTCCTGCGCGCGCACCAGCTCGTCGTCCGGCAGCGCGAAGTGATCCATGCCGATGTAGCGATAGCCCGCGCCCGACAGCTCCTCGATCGCGAGCTGCAGCAGCGCCAGCCGCGCCGCCGCGTCGGGCAGCTCGGCCGGCTCGATGTGCCGCTGGGCCTTGAACAGTCCCGGCAGATGCGCGTAGCCGTACACCGCCAGGCGATCGGGCCGCGCGGCGATCACCGTGCGCAGCGTGCGCCTGAAGCCCGCGACGGTCTGGCGCGGCAGGCCGTAGATCAGATCGATGTTGACCGACCGCAGGCCGCTGTCGCGGCAGGCGTCGATGAGATCGAGGGTCTGCTCTACGCCCTGCATCCGGTTCACCGCGCGCTGCACTTCGGTATCGAAGTCCTGCACGCCGAGGCTGACGCGGTTGAAGCCGAGACGCGCGAGCGCCGCGGGGTAATCGCGCGGAGTGGTGCGTGGATCGAGCTCGATGGAAAAATCGCGCCCGGGGTCGCGGCTGAGGCTGAGCGCGCCGCCGATGCCGGTGATCAGCCGCTCGAGCGTCTCGATGGCGAGAAAGTTCGGCGTCCCGCCGCCGAGGTGCAGTTGCACCACCTCACGCCGCGGGGCGATCAGCGGCGCCAGCTGCTCGATCTCGCGCAGCAGGCGCGCGGCGTAGGGGATGCCCCGGGCGAGGTCGCGGGTAATGATTCGATTGCAGCCGCAGTAGAAACACGGGCTGAAGCAGAACGGAACGTGCGCGTAGAGCGACAGCGGCTCAGTGCCGTGCAGCGCATTGCCGCGTGCCAGGCTGTCGCGCAACTGCGCCGCGCCGCAGACGGCCGTGAACTGCGGCGCGGCGGGATAGGAGGTGTAGCGCGGCCCGGGCCGATCGTAACGGCGCAGCAACTCTGCATCGAAGGCGACGCTGTTCACGGTGCAGCCGCAGGCCGGTAAAGAACCGCTGCGGGCGGCGCGTTAGCGTGCGCCACCCGCAGCGAATGCGCCAACTCCACG